>NZ_JATABF010000026.1:0-74173 GCF_036533715.1 Vibrio sp. M260121
AGGATGGTTTGCAGTTTAAACCATCCTTCCCAAAGTGCCTTTATTGAAGCTCTGCCCGTCCTCTTGGTATCTTTCCAACCACCTAATTTGGCAAGATTTTTGTACGCCCAGCCCATATCCGGCGTTTCTTTAGGCAACGTCTTACTTTCTAGTTTCAACCACAGTAGCTTCCAAGCTTTCGTACCTAAAACCTTTTCACAACTTTCTGTTGATAGATCATCAACTTCTTTAATGAAGCGCAACGCCAATAAACGAGTTGCAACAAAGGCATAGATGACACTTAACCTCTCTAGAGTTGTTTGACAAAGCCTCAAGCGACAGACGAAAAAAAGCCCAGACGAAAAAGTGTCTGGGCGGATACAAACATAGGAGTTAATAAGAAAAAGCAGCAATGTAGCAACTAGATAGAAACAAGTTTGACGGCCAGTAAAACTTTAAATGCCCTAGTTGTTACAGTAATTCAGACCGGAACAATTCCAAACAGTTCCATTTTTTTTAGAAGTTTTTTTCACAAAACAAGAACCGCTTTAAATTCATCTCGTTAACTGCACACTTTCTTCATCTGGTCAGACCAATGAGTGAAAATGTGATGTTAATCATTTGTTAATCTCAAGTTTCGAGAGTATATTTTCAAACAGTTGTTTAATACGAGTGATTGAAATGGCCCCGAGAAGTACAACAAAAGAAAAAATACTCGATGTAGCAGAAGGACTATTTGCAGAATACGGCTTCAATGACACATCACTGAGAACCATTACTGGCAAGGCGAACGTGAACCTAGCTTCGGTCAACTACCACTTTGGCGACAAGAAAACGCTTGTAAGGGCAGTACTGGACCGATACTTAGAGGCGCTAATGCCGAGCATCAAAACGTCTTTGATCGAGTTAAACACACGCGACGATTACAACATGGATGAAGTGTTTGAATCGCTACGTTTACCTCTGCGTGCATTGAATGACGTGAGACCGAATGGCACAGCATTGTTTATGTTGCTAATTGGTCGAGGATACACCGATGTACAAGGCCATTTACGCTGGTTTATCAGTACAAGATATGAAGAAGTGTTGAACTTGTTTATGTTCTCCATCATGAAGGCAAACCCTGAAATGACTGAAGAACAACTTTTCTGGAGATTGCATTTCACACTTGGCACTTGTGTTTTCACTATGGCATCTAGCCAAGCGTTAACCGAGATTGCAGAAAGTAAATTTGAAAAAGAGGTGGACGTGAAGTCTGTCGTTGACCTACTGATTCCTTACTTGTCGGCCGGTATGTCCGCTAAGTAAAAACATTAAATCAATAAAAAAGATAAGTGAAAGCCGCGAGCGGTGACGTGAACAAAAGGATCTGAACTATGAGCTCTCTACGAAGAAAATGGATTAGTGACCCAGCATTCAAAATGTTTAAGAAAGTATTGCCTCCATTGTCGAGCACTGAAAAAGAAGCAATGGAAGCGGGTAGCGTTTGGTGGGATGCAGAGTTGTTCTCTGGCAAGCCTAACTTTACAACGTTACATCATTATCCAAAGCCTGCATTGTCTTCTGAAGAGCAAGCTTTCATGGATAATGAACTCGAAACACTGCTTGAAATGCTTAATGACCAACAAATTGTGAAAGATGATCGAGATCTTCCGCCAGAGGTTTGGGATTTCTTACGCAAAGAGCGTTTCTTCTCACTGATCATTTCAAAAGAGTATGGTGGCCGCGAGTTCTCTGCTCTGGCTAACTCAACCATCGTATCTCGCATTGCAACGCGGAGCATCAGTGCGGCAGTGTCTGTGATGGTACCAAACTCTCTTGGCCCGGGTGAGCTGCTTTCTCACTACGGAACTCAAGAGCAGAAAGATTACTGGCTACCACGTCTAGCAGACGGTACTGATATTCCTTGTTTCGCATTGACTGGTCCTGAAGCTGGCTCAGATGCGGGCGGCATTCCTGACCAAGGCGTGGTGTGTTACGGCATGCACGAGGGTGAAGAAGTGCTTGGTATCCGTGTTAGCTGGAACAAGCGTTACATTACTCTAGCTCCTGTAGCAACGGTACTTGGCTTGGCGTTCAAGCTTCAAGACCCAGACGGTTTGCTTGGCGACAAGAAAGACGTTGGTATCACCTGTGCATTGATTCCTGCTGACCATGAAGGTGTCGAGATTGGTGAGCGTCACGACCCGCTAGGTTCTGCGTTTATGAACGGTCCTACTCGCGGTAACGACGTGTTCATTCCTATGGAATGGCTGATTGGTGGTTCAGAATACGGAGGTAAAGGCTGGCGTATGCTGGTTGAGTGTCTATCGGCCGGTCGCGGTATTTCCCTTCCTGCATTAGGTACCGCGATTGGTCACCTTACTACGCGTACTACCGGCGCTTATGCATACGTTCGTAAGCAGTTTGGTATGTCGATTGGTAAGTTTGAAGGTGTGGCAGAAGCAATGGGCCGTATTGGCGGTTTGACTTACCTGCTTGAGGCAACACGTACGCTGACGACGACTTCTCTGGATATGAAAGAGAAACCGGGCATCGTGACCGCGATTGCGAAATACCACATGACAGAAATGGCTCGTACTATCCTGAACGATTCTTTCGATATTCACGCGGGTCGAGCGATTCAAGACGGTCCAATGAACTATCTAGCGAAACACTATCTAGGTATTCCAGTCGCGATTACGGTTGAAGGGGCAAACATCCTAACTCGTAACCTAATGATCTTCGGTCAAGGTGCGACACGTTGTCATCCATACGTTTTGAAAGAGATGGAAGCTGCTGCAAACCCAGATTCGAAAGAAGGCGCAAAAGAGTTTGATGATCTGCTGTTCAAACACATCAAACACGCAATGGGTAATACCTTTGGTGCGTTGGGTGCGGCACTGACCGGTTCTCGCTTCGTGAAAGCGCACATGAGTGGTCCTACACAGCAATATTACAAAGACATCACTCGCCTAAGTCGTGCACTCGCAGTGAGTGCAGACTTTGCAATGCTAACGTTGGGTGGTGACCTGAAACGTAAAGAGATGATCTCTGCACGTCTTGGTGATGGCTTGAGCTATCTATACATGGCGTCAGCGGCGCTTAAGAAATACGAAGATGAAGGCCGTCAACAAGGTGATTTGAACTTTGTACACTATGCGGTTAAGCATTGTTTGTACAACGCTTCGAAGTCGCTAAATGAAGCGTATTCAAACTTCCCTGTGAAATATGTGGGTGGCGTTCTAAAAGGCTTGTTGTTCCCATTAGGTAATCACTTCAAAGCGCCAAGCGACGAGCTGTGTGTGAGCCTAGCAGAAGCAATGATGACACCAGGAGCACAACGTGACCGCATGACGATCTTGTGTTACATCGGTAAAGCAGAGGACGACAGTGTTGGTCTGATGGAGCGTGCGTTCTTAGCTATGTACGATGTGAAGCCTCTAGAGCGTAAACTGATGAAAGCGGCGAAAGATGGCAAAGTAGCGCGTAAAGGCCTACTGCATGACCGTCTACAGCAAGCGTTTGAAGCAGAGGTACTGACAGAGCAAGAAATCGACCAAATCATGGCGGCAGATAAGTTGCGCTACAAAGCGATTCAAGTCGACCACTTTAGCCACGATTTCTCAGAAGTTCGTACCAATGTGACAACCAAAAAATCGCATCTGAACTCAGCAGCATGAAGCGCTTGAGTATAAAATAAGAGAAGCACCTCAATTGAGGTGCTTTTTTGTGTTTAAGGCTTTTACTTTTCCGCTGAGTGCTCCAACCACTTGCATTTTCGCAGCATTTTTACAGAAATTAGGTGCGAAGTAGGGCTGAACCTTTTATCCTAGCAACGTTTTTTAAAGGAAGTTGAATATGATCATCAAACCTAGAATTCGTGGATTTATCTGTACTACTACGCACCCAGTGGGTTGTGAAGCTAACGTAAAAGAACAAATTGCTTACACTAAAGCACAAGGCCCAATTAAAAACGCACCAAAACGCGTTCTTGTTGTGGGTGCATCAAGTGGCTACGGCCTATCTTCTCGTATCGCTGCGGCATTTGGTGGCGGCGCTTCAACTATCGGTGTTTTCTTTGAAAAAGAAGGCACAGAGAAGAAGCCAGGTACAGCAGGTTTTTACAACTCTGTTGCATTTGAAAAGCTAGCTCGTGAAGAGGGTCTATATGCGAAAAGCCTAAACGGTGACGCGTTCTCAAATGAAGCAAAACAGAAAACAATCGATCTGATCAAAGAAGACCTTGGTCAGGTGGATATGGTGGTTTACTCACTGGCTTCTCCAGTACGTAAAATGCCAGAAACGGGTGAACTGATCCGTTCAGCACTTAAGCCTATCGGTGAAACTTACACGTCGACTGCTGTTGATACCAACAAAGACGTAATCATCGAAGCAAGCGTAGAGCCTGCTACTGAGCAAGAAATCCAAGACACAGTAACCGTAATGGGCGGTGAAGACTGGGAACTATGGATTAATGCACTATCAGAAGCTGGCGTTCTAGCAGATGGCTGCAAAACTGTGGCGTACAGCTACATCGGTACAGAGCTAACTTGGCCGATCTACTGGGATGGTGCTTTAGGTAAAGCGAAAATGGACCTAGACCGCGCAGCAGCAGCACTTAACGAGAAACTGTCTACAACTGGCGGTAGTGCAAACGTAGCGGTACTTAAGTCTGTTGTGACTCAAGCAAGTTCTGCAATTCCTGTAATGCCTCTATACATCGCTATGGTATTCAAGAAAATGCGTGAAGAAGGCGTACACGAAGGTTGTATGGAGCAGATCTTCCGTATGTTCAGTCAGCGTCTATACAAAGAAGACGGCAGCGCAGCAGAAGTAGATGAAGTGAACCGTCTACGTCTGGATGACTGGGAACTACGTGAAGATATCCAACAACACTGCCGTGACCTATGGCCACAAATCACCTCTGAAAACCTAAAAGAGCTGACTGACTACGTTGAGTACAAAGAAGAGTTCTTGAAGCTATTTGGCTTCGGTGTTGACGGTGTGGATTACGAAGCAGACGTGAACCCAGCAGTAGAAACAGATTTCACTCAAATCTAGAATTGATACTAACTTGATCTCGAAGCGTCCTGATGGGCGCTTTTTTTTGAATAATATAGAGCTATGAAGGCAAAAGAAACAGATTTTAACCTGATAAAGAATCTTTTTTAATCCTATATTTTCAATATTATGTGCGTTTATTTCGAAGCGTTCCTTGCTGGCGCAAAATGAATATTAAAGAACTTCACTCGCGAGTTGAAACGAGTTTATGTTAAGTTAAGAGAGTTGACCTAACCATATTTTTAATAAGCTCGATCTTTTCAACAAAACTCTAATATACATAGTAAGGATTGATGTGCATCTATATGTGTATTTTCTGATACTTCTTGTGTTGTAGGCATTCTGTTGTGAATGGATTGTTAAGATGCTCTAATTTAAATGTTTGTAGTCGTTATTATCTGCCTATATTGGTGTAAAATGTCACTATAGTCCTAGCAGCTATAATTATTGGGGAATCTATGAGTAAGAGTCGAGAGTTTTCATATAGGGTGTTTGGAGCAATTGCTATTTCTTTAACCCTTTTTGGGTGTGGGGGCGATGATGCTGGTTTTAAGGGTGAAGAGACACCAACACCACCAATTACAACGACGTTGTACTATGCTCAGGATACAGTTCGACAGAGTGCTCCTACTGACAGCTTTTATGTTGATCTATCAAAGAGCATGGAGACATCAGATGGCACAGAGGTCTCTTTAACCAGCATTTCACCTTTGATCGCCGATGATAGCTGTGATGTTCTATCTCAAGATAACAAAGGTTTCACTATCAGCGCTGAAGGAGCAAAAGTTTGTGACTACAGATTCCGAGTTGGTTCTCTAACCGCATCCAGAACCGGGGCAGTGTCAGGTGACGGTTATGCAGAAGCCACAGTTCGTGCTGCCGTTGGTGTTAATACTGAAGTTCTTAGCCCTATTTCATCAATAACCTCTTCAAATACCTCAGTAGTGATCGATATTCTTAGAGAGCTCGGACGTAAAGGTTATACGCTTGATGAAAATCAATATACTTTATCTTCTACAGTTACTTTGCCCAACGTAACCTCAACGAACTCAACAGCAATAGCCAACTCGGTTGATAATACGGTCGAGTATACGCCAGGCTCAGGGATTCCAACGGGTGTTGAGCGTATTTTATATAGTTATAGTGATGGCTCTAATGTATTAAGTGGAACCATCGATGTGGCGATATCGACGGACACCAACACCGCACCAACAGCTCAATCAACTTACTTAAAGGAATATATTCACCCAGAGAGCGGAGAAGCTGTCTCAAAAGCGCCTTTTGGATTAGCAGTATCAATTGATGTTAAGGGGTTGATAGGCGACCCTGATGGTGATGTTCCGCACTTAATTAATGTGTTTTCTTATGATGCAAGGTTGACGATACCAGAGGATGCAAATAAAGATGGCAACAAGTTTAATGATACGATGTTTGAGTTTACAGGCGCAAGAGCGGGAATTATTCCAGTTACGTATGTCGTTTCTGACGGCAAGGGGGGATATGCTACAGGTGTCGTTCAAGTAATTGTTGCTGGAGTATATTCTGATATTCTTGTAAATGACTCGACGCCTGAGTTATTGTTCAAGCCGCCGCTTACAGCACAAGCAGCGGAAGAAGCGAGAATAAAACACTCACCTGTTATTGGCGATGGCGTACTGAGCCTTTTGGATGTGGAAAATGCAACTCATGATTGGGTCACAGCAAGTGGGTATTGTGAGGCTGCCGGAGGGCGTTTACCCACAATTGAACAATTGAATCGATTACATTCGTTTGTTAGTAGCAAAGGAGGGCTATTCAACGGTTATGATTGGCCTCAAAATAAACCCTATTGGTCGTCTACAGAAGGTGCTATTACAGTAGGGAACAAGCAGGCTCTTAACCTAGATTCGGGAACTGTATTAGAGGATGAAACGCAAGAAACATCATATTACGTCACTTGTATCTCTCAAGGTTCAATCTCTGTAGAGGTTATTGGCGAATCTAAGGTTATGTCGGATGTTTCTCCTGAACAACCCGACCCCACAGCTCCTGATAAACAATATAACTACCAGTTGGAAGCAACGTCGACGGAAGGGACAGAAACGATCGATGATAGTTTAGTGACTTGGACAGCGGATGGTAACTTACCTCATTATGCTTCTCTATCTAATGATGGAGTGCTAACCGTTGCACAAAGTAAAGTTATATCAACGGATCGAGATACTTCTTTTTCAATAATGGGGTGTTACGAATCCCAATGTGATGATCTACAGGTTTCAGTTGTATTTCCTTGGAATGGCATACTGACCGATGGTGTTTATGAGTTTAGTCCATTAATGACTGCGGCAGAAGCGGGAGCATTGTACGTAGCCCTTGGCCAAGAAGACACTTCTAATCACAGCTATAAAATTAAAGATTCAACCTTACTTAAAAAAGAGTGGCAAGAAATACCACCTACCCAAGGTGATCAGTATTGTGATCTTCTCGCGGCTGTTGGCTATGAAGGTGGTGAATGGAAAGCGATTGATACAACAGATGTTGCTAGCTCCTATGTTGACGTATTGGCTGAAAAGATGAATGTAATAGGTGTAGAGGGATCCAAAGCGAGTGAGATGGTTGCTGCTTTTAATCTACAGACAAGCAGTGGCGAATTAAGCCGTTTTGATTTCAATGATAACCTGGGCGGTTCGAGCGGATACTATACGATTTTTGTTGGAACGGCTCCAAATATTACCCAAGAATATACCCTTAGTACTACCTATCCATATAGCAGTTATTATAACTATGCGAATACTCATGTTAGCCATGCTGTGTGCTATCGTTTGGTTAAATGATACTTATACCGAATCAACTTGAAGATACAGGTTTGAGAGGCTGAAAATTATCATGCCCCGTCCTGATATGGGTTGACACTTTGAGTTAAAACGCTCGATGAGCTTCATCGGGCGTTTTGTATTTTAGAGCTGTATGTGGTCTCTGTTTATTATAGAGTTTCACAGATTCGGCAACCATTTTCTTAGCTTCATTTAAGTCGTTCGGCTTAGTCAACCTGAGAGCGTTTTAAGCCCTCGCCATCAAACCAGACTTTTCTGTATTGGTCATGTTGAGTGATGACTTTTCTGGCTTTAAGCAGTAAGCGATTAAACCTCCAAGCAAATTCAACATGAACCCAGGCAAGCTACGATGACGAGAATGCTTTATGCAAAACTGGTTGCTTATTTATTTAATAATGAATCGCTTCGATTACATTGCACGATCCTAAGCGACTTGGACTTTGGGGGCATGTTCTTTCGGTGCGTTGGGGCAACCTCAACACCCTGTTTAACTACCCAGAGGATATTAGACGAGCGATTTATACGACTAACGCCATTGTGACCCCCCAACAGCGTTATTAGAAAAGTGATTAAGTAGCGTAAGTTATTCCCAACGCTTGAGTCAGCTCGAAAGGTGATCTACCTGGCTATCCAAAAGGCTTCCAAGAAATGGACGATGTCGATTAGAAACTGGCGACAAGCGCTAAACCGTTTCATGATTATGTTTGAAGACCGACTCACATGAATATATGTAACCCCGACAGTTACACAGAATTATTTACAGGGTCTTCGATCCTTGGAAGAGACACTGCAAAAACTGGTCTATTGCCTAATCAAACTTATGTGAACGTCTTTCGGTTGCTTGTAGCTAAACCTAAGCTACCTACTCATTTTAACTGAGCTCGGATTAGGCAGCAAAGCCCCAAAGAAGACTTATAACAGAAGTAAACGCTTTTATTATAAGTTAGGCATTCTTATCTTTTTCCAGTTTTACTATGCTAAGGGTTTATTCTCTCTACGTGCTATTTTTACTTTAATTTGGATTATAACCTCGAATAGCCAGAAACAGAGTACTTTGCAAATATACTCAGGGGTTAATATATTTCGTGGTTAGTAAATACTAAAATCATTAAGGTTTACAAAATGCTCATACAACGTAAGACACTTTTAGTTATTGCTATTGCATCTGGTCTTTCTGGTTGTGGTGGTGACGGATCTTCTTCAGATAACAAGCCAACACCAACACCACCGGCTCCCGGATCAGAAACATTTTACTATGCTCAAGATTCAGTTCGCCAAAGCACTCCAACAGAGCAGTTTTATGTTGACATCTCAAGTAATATGGAGTCATCTGATGGTACTTTAGTGTCTTTGACTTCTGTTACACCCTTGGTCAATGATGACTCTTGTGATGTCCTGTCACAGGACAGCCGAGGTTTCACTATTAATGCCACTAATGTAAAGGTATGTGACTATCGATACCGTGTTGGTAAATCGATTATCAGCCAGTCTAATAGTGTACAAGGGAATAATTATGCTGAAGCAACAGTTCGAGCCGTCGTTGGGGCGACGACAGAATCTATTATGCCTATTGCTGCTAACACATCGTCAAATACTTCCGTTACGATTGACATTGTAAATTTACTAGGCCAGCATTCTTACATTTTGGATACAGATAAATACACACTCTCTACCAGCGTTGTGTTACCAAATGAAAGTAAGACTGGTTCAACAGCGATTGCTGATGTTGTTGGTAACTCAATCGAGTATACGCCAGGGGCAGGAATTGTAAGTGGTGTTGAACGCGTTCTGTATAGTTATAGTAATGGTACAGATATTTTGGCTGGCACAGTAGATATCGCTGTATCGACAGAGGCTAATAATGCTCCAACCGCAAGTTCGGCATTTGTTACCAATTATATACATCCAGTGAGTGGTGAGACGGTATCAAAAATTCCTTATGGATTGACAACTTCGATAGATGTTTCTGACCTTATTAACGATGTGGATGGTGATACTTTACAATTAATCGATGTATTTACTTACGATGCAACGTTAAAGATACCTGAAGATGCGAATAAAGATGGTAATAACTTTAATGATACAGTGTTCGAGTTTGAAAAAAGTGAGTCAGGCCTGACTAACGTTACATATGTTGTATCTGATGGGAAGGGGGGGTATGCGACAGGAGTCGTACAGCTTTTGGTTGGTGAGGCCTTTTCTAACATAATCCTCGATACATCAACGCCCAAGATACAATACCTTGCCCCTTTGACAGAAAAAGCAGCCGTTAATGCAAATATTAAGCATACTCCAGAGATCGGAGATGGAACATCAAGCATTTTGGGGTTGCCTATAGCTACACTAGATTGGGATTCTGCAAATGGCTATTGTGAAGCCACTGGCGGAAAATTACCTACAATTGAAGAGTTAGAAGCCTTAAATACGTTCGTTGACAGCGAAGGTGGATTGTTCGCAGGCTACGAATGGCCTCAGAATAAAGCCTATTGGGGTAGCACTGAAGGGACGACAAGCGGAAACAAACAAGCGTTTCAGTTTGCTACAGGAACCGTACTAGATGATGAAAGTACAGCGCAAAGTTATTACGTAACTTGCGTAGCTCAGTATAGTATATCTCGCAAGCTATTAGGGGAGCCGCTTCTCAAACCCAACCCAGCGACTGTACCTGCGGAGACGCCATTGCCAGATGAGGTTTATCACTATCAGATTGAAGAAACAATCGCTAGTAGCGTTAAAATTGTTGATGATTCAAAGGTTACTTGGACGTTAAATGGCGTACTTCCGCATTATGCAAATTTCGATATGAGCACGGGGATTGTTACGGTAAAAACAAGTAAGATTTTGCCTAAAGATGAAGGTGTTTCTTTTACCATCCACGGTTGTATTGAATCTGATTGCTACGAAAAAGACGTTACCATTTTACTTCCTTGGAATAGGATCTTATCGAATGCAAACTATGAGTACTCACCCTTACTAACCATAGAAGAGAAAGAAGCGCTTGGAGGGGTAGGGGCAGCCTTTGAGGATCCAACTAACTATACGTATGGTCATAAAGACACCAGCATATTGGGAAAAGAGTGGCTTGAATTAAATGTGAACGATGTCGTTGGATATTGTGACTCACTAACTTTCGATGGTGGGGGATGGAGCGCATGGACTCTGGATGCTCAAGCTGAAGGTTACTTTGATTTATTGGTGGAGATGATTAACATTCATGGTGTGGAGGGAGATGATGCAAATGTCTTGCTTAACGCGTTAAACATCAAATTTGAAGCTAGTACCACAGGTTTTCCTTTGGCTTCATTTGCGTCTGGGATAAACGGTTCATATTTTGGCTCTATCTTTATGGGAAATGCTCCAAACGTTAGACACATGGGGGCTGCGAAGAGTTCTGGTGCGGGTATCGACTATAAAGGTAATGCTGACCAACACATGCTGGCTGTATGTGTTAGAGATGCCAACTAATACTGTTTGAAGCTATACAGTTAGAAATCAAGAGGCCTGTCAGGTTGCTGACTGGCCTTTTGATTCCAACGCAGGTAGAAAAATCTCAAATTTAAAAACCACTTGCAAAGCAGGTAATGTCGATCAGTTAAGAAATTAACAGACCGTTTAATCGAACGATCCCACCAACGTGTAAAAATCCGATAGATCATGTCTATCGGATTTATTGTTAGCCCTAAACCACCTACTTCAGTAGGTGGTTATCATTCACTTCGGCTTTGCCTTAATATCACTGCTGTTTACGTTTGTTCCGTACTTATCAGAAGCTAACTGAAGTACAAAAATTATAGTTCTTCAACAAACTCAATGGCTTTGTTTAACTTCTGCTTTTTAGCGACGTCATAAACTCAGTAGCGAATAAGCCAAGTGAGACTGTTGTGCTAAATCTAGATTCAGGCCTAGGCCTCCTTTTAGGGGACTCACACAAAGCCACCTTCTTTAGAAGGTGGTAATTTACTATGCAGCTGACTAAAGCCCTATCACTCGCCAATGATTTCGTTCCAGGCTCTAATCACTAGGAAAGTTGAGCGATATCCTTCCGGCGGAATTTATCAACCAATGCAAAGAGCTGGCAGGGATGGAAACGATCCATAAGCGACAACTCCCTTTAGATATGATGGCATAGTTTGTACTTGGTATAGCTCTCTATGCCTAGGGTATTTATTAGTTAACCTGAGATAGGTTTGAGCTATCAACATTAGCCCCCGACTTTCCAGTACTGGTGATGTTGAGTGATGGCTTTTTGGGTTTTAAACAATAAGCGATTAAGCCAACTAGCAACTTCAACATGAACCCATGTAAGCTACAATGACGAGAATGCTCTATCTGAGATATGTTCTTCAGCTGATCACTTATCGTCATCTATAATGAACCGTTTCGATAACATTGCACGATCCCAAGTGGCTAAAGCTATTGCCTTCATGTTCTTTCGGTGCGTTATCAGCGTAATCCCATCTTCTTTTAGGCCTTCAGTTTACACTTTACTGATATAGCCTTTGTCAGTATAAAGCTTATCTAACAGCCCCTTGGATTGTTCGCGAACAGGTTTCCTATCATCAGTATTTGCTAGTGTGAGCTTAGCAGCAAACAATATCACCAAGGTTATTTGTGATGATGTGAAGCTTAAAGCCATAAAACCAGCCCGTCGTACCTTTCCCTCTTGCAGTCCCCCCTTAAACACCTCATGTCTTGGGATGCGTAGGTTATGGCGGACTTTAATGCTAAAGAACTTAAAGGAACTATCACTGACGACATCGCTTCAAGAAAGCGTGTATAGCCTAGTAGCGCTGGAAACCCATTTTTGTGGTATCGGTATAATATTGGGATAGAAATTCTTAAAATCACGTTGATGTGACATATGGGAAGTAATAATGATGGTCATTATTTCACTTTCAGACATGCGCCCCTTACGGCTTCGTTTACGCTCATCGCTTGAAAGTTGCAGCTTCTGCTATTGAGGTTGAAAAGCCATATAAAAGTCATCGACATGGCAAAATAAGTCTACTAACTTATACATGCTGGTTCCTTTGCGATTGTTCTCTCTTGGTCGAAAGGTTTGAGCGCGGGACCAGCTTTTATTTCACTTCAATTATTATCCCGACTTCAGGTTCGCTATAACGTGCAAACTGCTTACGTCGAAATTTTGGAATTGACACTCACCGTTGGGTGGCATGGTGGCTATCTTTATGAACAGAACAAAAGGGTCTTTTCGATGAAACGAAAAAAGCCAACAGGCAATGCTGTTGGCTTGGTATGAATAGTTGTAAATACTATAGCTAAGACTAGCTTAGAATAATCAGAATCGTACCGGCTAAAGTCATTAAGATATTGGCAATCGCGTATGTACCTGCGTAGCCAAGCGCTGGAATCGTCGACTTCGCGTATTCGTTCACTACGTCCATTGCTGGTGCACATGTACGAGCACCGATGATGGCACCAAATAGTAGTGCACGGTTCATCTTAAGCACGTAAGCGCCAACTAGGTACGCAAGAACGACAGGCACAACGCTGACGATAAACGCCAAACCGATGATTTGCGGGCCCACTTGAGTTAAGTGTTCGAACATCTTGCCACCGGCGCTTAAGCCGATGCCAACCATAAAGAACATCAAACCTAAGTCCTTGACCATGTTCAATGCCCCTTGCGGTACATAACCGAAAGTAGGGTGGTTCGCTCGTAGGAAGCCCAACGTGATGCCTGAAAGCAATAGGCCAACGGCGTTGCCTAGGCTGAATGACACCTGACCAAACGTCATTGTCACCAAACCAAACATAATACCTAGAATAAAGAAGCTACAGAACGCAAGTAAGTCTGCCATTTGGCTGTGGATCGAGATGAAACCGATTTTTTCAGCAAGACCATGAACACGGCTTTTCTCGCCACTTACTTGGAGCACGTCGCCTTTGGCCAGAACGATGTCTAAATCCATTGGCATTTCAATTTGAGCACGCACTACGCGGTTCAAGAAACAGCCGAACTCCGATAG
Organism: Vibrio sp. M260121; assembly: GCF_036533715.1. Classification (NCBI taxonomy): domain Bacteria; kingdom Pseudomonadati; phylum Pseudomonadota; class Gammaproteobacteria; order Vibrionales; family Vibrionaceae; genus Vibrio; species Vibrio sp. M260121. The sequence continues at coordinate 13,826 of NZ_JATABF010000026.1, forward strand.
GTTCAAATCAGACAAACGCTTACCTGCAATCGCGTCACTTTTAACCACGATCTCTTCTTCGACAATTCGAAGATCAAGTAGGTTGCGGTCGAATACTTCTTTACCGTTACGGAAACTTGGGTCAAGACGTGCGTGACTGTCTGGGAAGCCGACTAGTGCGATTTCGTCACCTTCTTGTAGGATTGCGTCGCCATCTGGATGGGCCAAAATGCCGTTACGACGAATACGTTCGATGTAACAACCTGTCTGGCGGTAAATGCCCAATTCTCGAAGGTTCTTACCATCTGTCCAATCAATCAGCTCAGGACCAACGCGGTATGCACGGATGATCGGCAAGTAAACCTTACGTTGACTAGAGTTACCTAGGCCACGTTCTTGCGCAATTTGCTGAGCTGAATCCGATAGGTTCTGTTTTTGCAGTTTTGGCAGTAGTTTGGCGAACATAATCATACTGATCAAACCCACCAGATAAGCCATCGCATAGCCAACCGATAGATTTTCTAATACCAAAGAAAAATCCATGTTGCGTGGAATGGTTGCAAGACCAGAGTTCAGCGCATCTTGTGCACCTACCAGAACAGGCGTCGCGGTAAGAGCGCCTGCCATCATACCGGCAGACAAACCAAAATCGAGTCCCATATAGTGGCTGCAGAAATAGGTAAGACCTACCGCAGAAACGAGTACGGTCATACTCAAAATAAAGTAATGCTTACCGTCTCGGAAAAATATGCCGAAGAAGTTGGGGCCCGCTTCAATACCTACACAGTAGATAAACAGCATAAAGCCGATGGTCAGTGCTTCTGCATTAAAAGAAAAGCCAAGATGGCCCATTACGAGAGACGTAATGAGAACGCCAATGGAATTACCTAACTGCAGCTTTCCAAAGCGAATTTTACCAATGGCAAGACCAATTGCTAATACGACGAAGATTAGAAGAATGGGGTTTTGTTCAAGAAGGTGTACGACGTCTATGTTCACAGCGTGGCTCGGTAAGGTGTGTGCCAAATAAAAATTAAGAATTTCGAATTGTAACTAAATATAGCAAAAAGATAAGTGAAATTTTTTAGGTTTTACTATTACTTGACGTAGGGGAGTAACAATTTGAATACATAATAAAAAAGCCGCTAATAGCGGCTTTTTAAAAATTCAGTTATTCGAATTACTCGTCGAATAGACCTAGGTGCTCTTTTGCGTAAGCTTCAAAGTCATCACAACCACCGATGTGTGTTTGGTCGATGAAGATTTGAGGAACAGTTTCTACTGGCTTACCAACTGTTTTCTCTAGGTCAGCTTTAGAAATACCTTCAGCGTGGATGTCTACGTAACGGTAGTTGAAGTCATCACGTTTTGCTTTAAGTGTCTCTGCGTGCTCTTTTGCGCGAACACAGAATGGGCAAGCTGGGCGACCAAAGATAACTACGAACATAATCTTATTTCTCCTAAAATCTATTCTTGTTGAAAACACAACTAGACATCATGTCGGTACATGCTTTCGTTTGTTGGGATAACTATGCCCGATCCAGATACGGAAATAAAGCAGCATTTACCTCTTGGCTCGATAGGTGAAATCTATCGTATAAAAACTAAACACGCACTAAGCTCAAAGCCAAGAAAAGTCATTTTTGGGGATGATTCTTAACCGCAAAATCGCTGCAGTTAAGTTGTGAAGTCACGCATAAAAACACACTTTTTGAAGGGTTAATGACGGCAAGGTGCACTCGGTCAACTTTTTTTTGCTGAAAGCATAGCACTCTAGTGTGAGTTGTTGTTTGGGGAGGAAGTGTATGTTTCAGTTTATGACTGCGACACGGATTATCTTCGGCGAGGGAGCGCTCCAATCTTCGTTGTCTGTAATCAATCAATTTGGCTATAGCGTTTTACTGGTCACTGGTAAAGACACGCAACGAGCCACACCTATCATTAATTATCTAAAAGCGCAGAACATGCGTTATCAACACGTCGCCATCAATGGTGAACCCAATATCACCATGGTGGAAGAAACTGCCGTGCTTGGGCGCAAGTTTCAACCAGACATGGTCATTGCGATTGGCGGGGGCAGTGTCATTGATATGGGCAAAGCACTTGCCGCGATCATTCCCAACCAAGGTGATGTCTATGATTACGTCGAAGTGGTTGGACGAAACGTACCTTTAAAAACCAAACCGATTCATTTTATTGCGATTCCCACCACGGCAAGCACCGGCTCTGAGGTAACGAGAAACGCCGTACTCAAGTCCGGGCAAGACCAAGTGAAGGTCAGCTTAAGAAGCCCGGAAATGCTCGCTGATGTGGCGATAGTCGATCCAACCTTAACCTATGGCACTGACCAATATACCTCTGGTCGCGGAGCAATGGATGCTTTCACGCATTTGATGGAAGCATACGTATGTGGTGACCCAAACCCTCTCACCGATATGGTGTGTGAAGAAGGACTACGTCGATTAAGTCGCTCAGTCATTGCGGGCTGTAAACAGGACAATCATAAGGCCAGGGCAGACCTTTCTTTTGCGGCACTTTTAGGTGGAATGGCCATCACCAACGCTAAACTTGGTGCGGCGCACGGATTAGCCTCTGCACTAGGTGGAAAGCTCGATGCCCCACATAGTGTGATTACCGCGCGTTTGGCTCCTCATGTTATGCAAGAAAACATCAATGCCGCAAAAAGAGCAGGGCGCAGTGATGTGATAAGCCGTTACAAGCGATTGGCACAACTTGTCACGGAAAGAACCAATGCCAACGAGCATGACGGCGTACTTTGGGTGAGAATGGTGCTGGATAAGCTTGAGTTGCCTCAGCTGGGTAAATTTGGTGTGTGCCAGACGTCGTTTGAGCAAGTCGCCGATGATGCACTAAAATCAGTTGCCATCAAAGGTAATCCATTGCCGCTTACGCAAGATCGCTTGGTGTACATTCTTCGCCAAGTTTGTGATTGCAGTGACGCCTGCATGGGTGAGAGTGAAGGTAGCCAACATGTCAGCTCAGTAGAGGTGTTGGAGTTACGCTCAGATCTTTCGGATGTGAATCAATAGAAATACGATTGACCAGATACGAAAAGGGGAGCGATTTAGCTCCCCTTTCTATTTTTTATTACTGACTAAGTTGACTCATTAGTATTGACTTAGCTTGTCGTAGCGGCTGTCTTTCAGCGCATCTTTTACTCGCTTCAAGTTCTCACGGAAACCAGTACCACGGCGTAGCGTAAAGCCCGTTGCTAGCACATCGATGACCGTCATTTGAACCACTCGACTTGCCATTGGCATGTATACGTCTGTGTCTTCAGGTACATCTAGCGTGATAGCCAGTGAGCTTGCTTTCTCTAGCGGTGAGTCTTTAGCTGTGATGGCAATAACCGTCGCGCCGTTTTCACGAGCAAGGTTTGCAATCTCAACTTGGCTCTTAGTGCGACCAGTATGAGAAATTAGAACGATAACGTCATTGTCACTACAGTTGATGCAGCTCATACGTTGCATCACGATATCTTCGAAACAAGTAATTGGAATATTGAAGCGAATAAACTTGTTTTGAGCGTCACGTGCGACAGCAGAAGAAGCACCTAGACCGAAGAATGAGATGCGCTTAGCTTGAGTCAGAAGATCAACCGCACGGTTAACTTGCATCGAATCAAGACTGTTTTTCGCTACGTCCAAACACGCCATTGTTGATTCGAAAATCTTGTGCGTGTATGCATCCGGACCATCGTCTTCTTCGACATTACGGTTTACGTAAGGCGTACCATTGGCAAGGCTTTGCGCAAGGTGAAGTTTAAAGTCTGGGAAACCTTTAGTATCCAGACGACGACAGAAACGGTTAACAGTAGGCTCACTCACGTCAGCCATTTTCGCTAACGTTGCAATGCTTGAATGAATTGCAGTTTGTGGAGACGCCATAATTACTTCCGCAACTTTGCGCTCTGACTTACTGAAATTCTCCAGGTTTTTTTGAATTTTTTCTAATGTATTCATAGTGTTCACGAGGGTATAGAGAACAACTCGCTGGCTCTGTTAACGTATAGAAACCCAAGGGGCTTCTCGGTCTAGAGGGGCGTTAACGAAAACCACCAGCGCCATAAATTCAGTATAAACCCGATCCTTTATCTGGCTAAAACAAATACCGTTACTATTTCGTGAGAATTTGACAGGCCTCAAACAAAATGTTGTAAAAACTACAGAATTGAAGGCGGGATCGTTGGTTTGTTGCTCTAGTGGCACAATAATGATGTTTGAATTACACCAAAAAGAAAGAAATTTTCACTTTGGTGTAACTCATATTGGCGCCTAAGAATTGAGAATGTCGTCGACAGTTTCTTCAATCTTAGCCATCAAGCTCGGTGCTTGCTGAGCAATTTCTCTTTGCTCACTCAAAACCGCGTTCAAGATATCATTGGTGGTTAATGGGTTAGCAAGAACGACGCGGAATACAATGGTGTTCATGCGTTGCCATTGGTCTGGATTCAGTCGAGTACGAGAAACAAACGACTTACCAGTTTCACGCTGACGTTTCTGAATAAACTGAGTGAGCTGGTTGATTAGCTCATTAAGTTTTTCTTTCTGAACGCCTTGTGCTTTATCTAATGCCGCGCGCATATTGGTTGGCAGATAGCGGTAGGTTAACAAACAAAGCTCAGGCTCAGACACCAATTCGAAGTCTTCTTGCTGGTTAATCAGGTCGGCGAAGTAACGTGCTTTCTCAATACTTTGGTCGATCAGAAGCTCGTAACCTGGGCGACTGATGATGTGCATTGCTGCGTAAACCAACATTGCCATACCAGATCGAGAACCCTCAAGCGTATGACTGCCTAAGTCTTTAGAACCTTTACGCAAGATGTACTGTGCATGATGCTCGATAGACTTCATCGCATCTGGATCTTTAAACAGAACCATGCCAGCGCCCATCGGAATGTAAAGCTGTTTGTGAGCATCGATCGTGATAGAGTCGGCAAGTTCAACGCCACCAAGTAGGTGACGATGGTTGTTCGACATCAATGTCGCGCCGCCCCAAGCTGCATCCACGTGGAAGTGGCAGTTGTGCTCAGCACATACTTCTGCAATTTGAGGTAGTGGGTCAACGCTGCCAGTCTCTGTTGTACCTGCAACACCAACCACAGCAATAGGCTTGATGTTTTGTGATTCGAGCTCCGCGATTTTTGCTTTTAGGTCGTCAACAATGATGCGGTTGTTCGCGTCTGTTTTGACAGCAACTAGGCCCTCTTGACCAAGGCCAAGAACGTCGGCTGCTTTCTTCAGTGAGTAGTGACCTCGTTCAGAAACCAAAATTGCTAAGCCTTCGTAGCCATAATGTTTCATGGCTTTGAACAGGCCTTCTTTCTCTACACCTTTGAATGCGCCATCGGCCTTCAGTGCTTTATTGCGAGCAACCCAAAGCGCAGTGATGTTAGCGATGGTTCCGCCAGAGCAAAATGCACCAAGAGAGTGTTTCGCACTGTGCATCCATTTACGGTAGAACTTATCGTCCTGACCATAGATAAGGCGATGCAACATACCAAGAACTTGACGCTCAAGCGGTGTGAAAGCTTTTGATGTTTCGATTTTCACCAAGTTTTGGTTCAAGGCAATCATGATCTTCGACAGCGGCATTAAGAAATACGGCAGGGCGGAAGTCATGTGACCAATAAAGCTTGGTGCAGAGGTATGAACCGAGTGAGATACCAAGGTATCTAGCAGGTGCTCGGTATGGTCTGACACGAACTCAGGTTGCTCAGGAATCTGAGCAGAAGAAAAGTCTTTCTCAATTTCACGTAAAGGCTTTTCTTCTGCCACGATGTGTTCACGAAGAAATTGATTCAAGTTCTGCGAAAGACTTTCATCAATTTTAGTCAACGTTGAATCTGGACCTTCAGGGATAGTGAAGATCTTTAACAAGCTCTCGAAGCTAACGTCAGCGGTTTTTTGTTCCTTAACCATAGCAAAGAATCTTTGTAGTTATTTTGGTAATGCGAGCGGCACAATCTAAACCAAAACGGGCGCAAAGTCCCGTTTTAATTATTGAAACCCATATTGATGAAATGAAATTCTAGGGTGGGATTTATTCACATTTCTGCTTCTCAATCTTAGCAATTGATTGATTATACTTGTTAAGCGCAGAATCTATCTGTTTTGGGTGGCTCAATAAGCCAGCAAATGCAGAGCGTAGGTTGTAGTTCTTTGGATGGTTCGCAGATTGACGATCGCTGAAGGTTTTCTTCGCCGCTTCCCCTAAGGCATCACTGCGTGTCGCCAGTTGCTTCACATCATGTTGTTCTAGCTTCAACCATGCCTCAACCGGTTGCTCTGTTGCTACTCGGCTTGGATCGTTTTCTAGAAAATAATGTACTGCTTCACGGTTGAGTTCGAAGTGGTGTTTACGGCCTTCCAAGAACCATTGGCTAACTTCGTTTAAGTCAGGGTATTGAGTCACAGTTAGGTCTACGAGGTCTTGATACCACTGTAGGGAAGCATCAATGTAGCCATCGTATTTAGTTGCAAGACATTGCTGATCAGCAGCAAAAGTAAAAGTTGAGCTTGTAGCGAGGAGCGCCGCAACGACAAAGCGTTTCATTATTATTCCTTTTGGTTGTATTCCCTTTGTAACCCCAATAGACATATGCCTTGCCTGTCACTGATTACCGATCCAAGAGTTAAAAATTAAAGGGCTCGATAACAAAGCGGTGAACCAGAAAATTCTCGTCGAATTGAGCATTTTTAGGTTACTTGGGTATTTGAATTTTTGCCGTATTGTAATGGATGTTAATGAATATTCCTGAGATCTAGCTAGCAAGAGACACAAAGAAAAGCATCATAACTGGCACTAGTAAGCTCAAGATAAAGCCACTAACAATGGCAACAGGCACACATCGAACACCGCCCGTGGTTTGAATGACGGGCAGGGTAAAGTCCATCGCCGTCGCACCAGCATAGCCAATTGCTGTTGATGGATAACTGCGAATAAGCAGTGGAATGGCAATCAAAGCGACTAATTCACGCATCAGCTCAATTAAGAAAGAAGCGCCGCCAAAGACAGGGCCAAAGGCGTCACCCATCAAAATGCCAGCCAGTGAATACCAACCAAAACCGGAAGACATTGCCAAAGCTTGATAAAGAGGAAGATCCAAAATCATTGCAGCAATTACGCCGCCAAGCATACACGTTGCAATGATCACTGTCGCAATAGCCATGCCTTGCTTGTTGAGTAGTATTTGTCTAAGCGTCAAACCACTATTGCGCAGTTGAATGCCGATAAAGAAAAGCAAAAGGAATAAAATCCACTCGCTCGCTGTATCTACCCAAGACAAACCAATAGGAAGAATCAAGCCAGCGACTAGGCCGCCACCGACAACAGCGACAAGCTTGATTGACTCTAAGGCCATTGACGAAAGAGGTAACTTCTTTTGATTCTGATCGGTTTGCAAAGGAAGCAGTTTATCGACCAAAGGTAAAGCGAGTAGGTTGCAGGCTCCCAAGCACACAAAGAAGGTGCCCGCGTATAGAAGGATGGTTTGTAGGTTGCTACCTAAATTATCCAGCGCAGCCAAACTCAAGCCCATCAGGGAAAGAATGACGTAAATAAGGTATGACGTCGATTTATTGATCTTCTCCAATACTGACGCGCGAGAAACTGGAATTAAATAACCCACCACGAGTGGGGCGAAGATAAATAGCATCCCTGAGAACATAAAGCCAAATGATTCCTTTCTGGATAAAGAACAACAGAGCCACGATAAGCATCAGAATACTATCTGATGCTTATCGTGGCTTAATTTGAAGCTGGTAAGATTAAAGACCGCTTGCGCTGAGTACTTCTTTAATTTCACTTTGGAAGTCAGTATCACTCATATTACTGAGATCGTACAAGACTTCTGCACCTGTTAGATTAAATTCTACTTCGTGATCTTCAATGCGTTCGTCTTGGTTACGGAACATTAATAGATGGTTTGCGATACGAGCAATATCTAAATAGCTTACTTCAGGGCGAGCAGACTCGAACTTCTCATTTGAGGATACTTCGCGAAAATCATTATCAAACCCCCATTTTTCTAGCACTAATTTACTCGTTGCAGAACAGCGGGTTTGGAATATTTGTAGTGCGATATCGGCATCAAGGTAGTTGCCGCGATCAAGATAGAGGTGGTATTCATTGATTAGGCAGAATAAGCCAATGTCGGCTAACAAGCCAACCAGCAGCGCCTTTTCTTGCTCCAGATGTCCGTAGGTCGCCGGCTCATGCTTACGAAATTCTTGAACCACTAACACCATGGTTGCGCCAAGCTCACGTGAAACCGTCGCACTTTTCACCAAGATGCTATTACACTCTTTGGTCAGGTTTACAGAGTGCTTCAACTGTTCAATCGCTTGTGCGGTGACGATATCCCTCACTCGCAGAATCCCAAGGCGTGAAACTGCCGTCGTTAGGTCATTGCATGTAATGTTGCGACGATTAAAGATGACAGAGTTTGCCACGCGAACAACAACTGCAGCCAAACCTGGATCTTCCAGTAAGGCATTTGCTACATCTGCAATGGTCGTGTGTTCTTCAGTGCAAAGTTGTTGGATCTTGAGAACGACATCTGGGATGGGAGGAAGGGAAATTTTACCAGTAGAAATCGATTGTTCTACCAGTTGAGCGAACTCAGATTCGAGTGCCTTTATGAGCTTATCTTTATTATTAGGTAGCCAAAAAAATGATAAATGTTCCATTATGACGCTGTGCTTGAGAGCTTTCGTACAGTGTACCCTCACAGTATGTTAGTTATCAATTAAATACCTAATTCGCTCTCGCAATTGCCGTATTAATCACCATGATGCTTATTTTTTGGCACTTGCTGCGTCAAAAAAACATCGGATTAAGATAAGTAACTGTGAAACTAATCACGTATGTTGAATTTGTAGTTTGGCATCTGTGACATAGATCCTAACTTATTTTTCAACGTTAAGTATGATTAAGACAGTTGGTGAGCGCAATTCACAAAAATATCGCCAACATATCGACAATTTTTAATCGCTATAAGCTGCTGTTCAATCTGGTGACATCGCTAATCGGGGTAATTTATTCCAATTAAAGAGGTCAATGGACATGACAGACCAAGCTTTTTTTAACTATGTAAGCAATTTTAGTGAGTACCAAAAACGTTCAATGTTTGGTGGTATTGGTTTATTCAGTAACGACGCAATGTTCGCGTTGGTAAGTAATGACTGTTGTTATTTACGCGGCGGAAATGGGTTAGATGATGAGTTTACTCAACTAAACTGTGAAAAATATAAGCACGTCAAAAAACAAACGACGGCAACCGTAAACTATTACGACGTAACAGATCTGTTTGATTCAAGCTTTGATGGGCTAGACGAACTGTTACAAAAATCAATTGAATGTTCTATTAAGGAACGCAAATACCAAAAGTCTTCTGCCAGTAGACGTTTGCGCGATCTGCCAAATATGCAGTTAACGCTCGAACGCATGGTAAAGAAAGCCGGCATTGATGATGTCGACACATTTTTAGAACTTGGACCAGTAGAGGTGTTCAACAAAGTCAGAGTTGCTTACGGCAGTGACGTTGACGTGAAACTTCTATGGAAATTTGCTGGTGCGATCGATGGTATCCACTGGAAATTGATCCAAGAGCCACGCAAAAAGCAATTGCTAGCGATGTGCGAGTAAGGCGCTTTAGTTTCACGATGATTGACTCGTTTAGGATGAAGTTAGCGAGTCATAAAAGGTGAGTGTTGAAAGCGACAAAAGGAAGTTGATGCTTTTAGCCACTTCATTCGAGTTAGTCATTGCTACAAATCAGTTATCAATAAACAAAAAACCGAGGCAGATGCCTCGGTTTTTGTTTGTGCTTCTAGAGCAGTTCAATCAAGCGATTGATTAGAACTTGAAGCGAGTAGTGAACATCACTTGGTCACCGTAGAAGTCGTTAATGCGCGCTTCTGCACCTAGAGAGAATAGCTCTGTAGAGTGGAAACGAGCGTAAACAGAACCAATCCAATCGTCATCGTTGTCGATAGATACGTAGCCTGCTTTGCCACCCACTTCTAGTTGTGGACCAAGCCATTGGCGTACACCAAGGTTCAGTTCCATACCAACGTCTGTGCTGCTTGAGTTTGATGGTTGTACAACACGCATTAGCATTGCACCTGTTAGGTCAGCCCAGTTGTTTAGTGGAGAGTGGAAGCCAAAACCCGCTGCTGAATCGAAATCGCCATCGAATTCAGAATCGATGCGTGCAATTACGTGTGCATTTGGGTGGATTGATTTGCTGAAACCAGCACCGAATGTTACTGGGCTTGCACCAATGCGAGCTTCCATGTAGTCGTAGCTAAAGTTGCTCATTGTTGCTGGAGCGTTGTAGTCGTTCGCAGCTAGAGCTTGGCTAGATGCCAGCAAAAGGGCAGCGGCTAATAGTGTTTTACGCATAACTAACGATAAACCTTGTCTTATAGTTCCATGGATCCAAGTAACCACTTGAACCGTAATCTGATTTGTTCGACATCATAATAAAAACCAAGGGCGACGACCAACAAAAAAGTGTCGATGTTTTGTCAAATGAGTCAATTGTGCCAAGTTAACAGCAAAAAACGCGCCATGTTGGGGTGACGCGGCGCGTTTTTGTGTTCAAAGGATTATTCGCCGAAGCTTGCTCGTCTATTTGCCATGGCGTTAAGAATCGCTTCTGCGTCTAAAATAGAAGTCCAGGAAAGAAGGTTATCATCGTTTTCTATCATAAAGTCAGTCAGTTGCGAGACAATCGCTTCTCTTAATTCTTCACCTTTCCAAGGTTTGGCAATATAGTAATCAAGACTTGCGTGGTTAACTGCTTCTACAGTGTCTTCAAGCCCTGCTTGTCCGGTAAGGAGTACTTTTCGAGCGGATTTAGTGTCACCATTTTGACTGAGCTCGATTAAGAAGCTGATGCCTGTCTGTTCTGGCATGATGTGGTCGCACAGAATTAAGGCGAGCTGAATGCCATCTTCCGCCATTTCTTCAATCACTTGTTTGGCCTCCGTAACGGATTCCGCGCCCTCGACCACAAAGTTATCTTCAAATGGGATCAAATCCTGAAGGACACTATCCAAGACTTCTCTTTCATCATCCACACATAAAATCAGATATTTAGTCATGCTTCATCTCCTTCTTGAGTGATAGGTAACCAGACGGTCATGCAAGTGAAATGGTTGAGCTTAGATTCCACTTCTATCCAGCCTTTATGGCCCGCCATGATTTGTTGGCAGATAGAAAGTCCGATTCCTAAACCGAAATTACCTTCTTTCTTCGTTGTAAAGTTGAGTTCAAAAATGGCTTTTTGTTGTGATTCTGGAATGCCGCATCCGTTGTCTTTGAATGAGATGACGGCATAAGTTTGACTGTCTTTCTCGACCAATCTCGACTGAATCACCAATTCCCCTTTGTCTGGGAAAGCATCAATCGCGTTAGAAATAAGATTGGTCCACACTTGTTGCAGCGCAATCGGCTGGCAAAGAGTGTTTGGTAGCTCAGCATAATCGGTTGTGACCTTGTGCATTTTGAGTTTGTTTTCAAAGATCACCAACGTATCTTCAATGCCCTCATGCAGGTCTGCAAAATGCAAACTCTCATCATCAGAGCGGGCGTAGCCCTTTAAGCTTTTCACCATGTCAGCAATCCGGGCGGCGCACACATTTATCGAACGCAGAGAGGCACCAACTTGGTGATACTGCTCTAGGGTTCCCAAGGTGTGCAAGGATTCGGTTTTTTGACGGTTGAGTTGCGCTATCAAGGTTTGGTCAGATTCAAGTCCGAGATTAACGACTTTCTTCGCGAGCGCTCTGTCGGGTAGGTCGGTGCTCAATTGTTTCACTCGTTCCCGTAGCTCGGCCGTAGAAGCGGGTTTGACGCGTTGGGCTTTGGTCAGTAAGGCAACGCCTTTTTCTTGAATGTCATGGCTAGGAAGTTCTTTAAGCAGATTCTCTAACGTCAGTGTCAGGTTTTCTACACCCCGCAAAATTGCCGCAATAGGGTTGTTCAGCTCATGAGCAACCCCAGCGACAAGCTGGCCAAGCATTGCCATCTTTTCACGTTCAATTAATTGCTGGTGGGCGGATTCTAATGACTCTAAGGTTTTTTGCAGTTTTAGCTTGGTATTAATGCTGCGCTGCAAACGTCGGTTGAAATGGCGTAACAACAAGTTGGTAAATAAAGGCAGCAAATTTGAATCGCTCTGCATTACTTTGCGGAAAACTTTTCTATCCAGCTTGATCACTTCGGTTTTGGTGAGCGTTAAGGCTGTCGAGAAGGAACTTTCTCCAGTAACAAACGACATGCCGCCGACAATGTTACCTTTCGAATGTCGAACCACTTCGCGCTGCATACCAAGCTCATCGCGCTTGTAGAGTGCTACTTCACCACTGGTAATAAACCACAAGAAGCTATTTGGTTCGCCTTCTACCGTGAGCAAGTGTTCTGGTGAGTAGGTACGGCAAGCCTTGGTATCGTCATTTTGTTCAAAGAAGTGTTGCAACGCCGTGATGACTTGTTCTGCGAGTTCCCCATCAGAGAGGGCATGGTAGTCGTTCAAGAATCCTGCTTGATAGTTGCTCATCTGATTTTCGATGTGAGCGCGCAGCAATTTATGCTGGTCGAGGATCTGGCTGTAGTTGAGCAAGTCTTCTCTATCATGACGGAGAATGAACTGGGTCAGCTCTTTTTGCGCTGTATTGTACAGGACCTTATCCGGAAGAGGCTTAGTTAAGCAATGGTCGAGTCTACCTTCGTTAACGGCGGTTAAAATGGCTTCAATATCCGAAGAGCAGCTGATCAGTATTTTGCGCGCTTGTTCAGTATGAGGTTTGCGATCCAAGCCAATGAGGAAATCGACGCCGTTAAAATGTGCGTGATGACTGGCAATGACGAGTGCCACTTTTTGCTCTCTTTCTTCGAGATATTCGAGAGCGCTCTGTGCTTCTTCTATCGATTCCACAGAGAGAATATCAAACTTACTTGAGAAGGCTGACAACTCCAATCGAAACTGCTCGGCACTGATTGGATTGTTGTCGAGGCACAATACAGCGTAACGGTTCACAGCGGTTTGAGCTCCGGTTAAAACTTGGCACTAACAACATATCAATTAAATGTAAGAATGGGTGGGAGCTGGGTATTATTCTCGATTAATGAACTAAAATAACCATCAATAGTCTGATATATCTCAATGTTTTATCCGCTTTGGGTTTGGGTTAGACTGAGCACAAATACTCAATAAGTGACGTTATGGAAAATCTAAAAAAAATCGGTGCCATTGGTGGCGCTATTTCTCTTGCGCTATGTTGGCCGCTAGCGGTTGGTCAGATTGGTCAAACTATCATTGAAGATGGTATCGCCAACATGAACGATGAAATGGTCAAAGGTGAAATCGTGGAATATGACCGCGGTTACCTGTCTTCAGTCGTTCTGACGCGTTACACCGTTGTCGACCCAGAAATCAAAGCGCAGCTTGAGCGCGATGGTCTGCCGACTGCATTTGATGTAACCAGTGACGTGACTCATGGTTTAACAAGCCTAAGTGCTGACTCTAAATTGGTGGATGCGGACTTCTTACCGCTGACGATGCACAGCAAAACCCAGTTGAACGGCAACACCGATTTTACGTTGGATCTTGCAAGCTGGAATTACCAGAATGATGCTCAAGGTATGCACCTTTCTTCAAGCCCAGCTCAAGTGAAAGGTAATGTAACGGTACTGGGTGATTTGAACTACCAAGTGTCGATTCCTTCGGTACAAATTGATTTTGAAAATGGCGAAGAGATTCACCTAACAGAGCTAAAAGGTGAAGGCAAAGGTAAGCAAGCAAAAGGTTACTGGCTAGGTGAGCAGTCTTTCTCACTACAAAAGCTAGATATCGTAGATGCGCAACTTGCTCCTATGTTACTGATTGAGAACGCAAGCTACAGCGGCAATACTTCTCTCAACGAAGCGGGTGATAAGCTCAGCACGAAACTGGTGCTAGATGCGAAGCAAATGCGTTTAACAGATGGCACAGACGTTGATAACTTTAAGTTGGATTTTGCTATTGGCGGTGTTGACAGCAAATCTTTCGATGAAATCATGTCAATTTACCAAAGCTCGCCAATGCTGGATGAGCAAGAAGTTCAAAAACTATTGCCACACATTGATACGTTGTTTAGCAAAGGCTTCAACCTATCTGTGAATGAGTTGTCTTTGGCATTTGGTGAAGGCAAGTTCCGTAACGAATGGCAATTGTCTGTGCCTCAAGGTACTGACCACATCACTCAAGACCCAATGAAGTTGATGACGGCGACAAACGGTTCTCTAAACACTTACTTCTCGGATGAACTCGTGGATCTTTACCCATTCATTCAAGAAAGTGTCGATGAGCTGATGGTGATGGAGCTTATCCAGAAAAAAGACAAAGGTTATGAGTTAAAAGCGCAAATTTCTGATGGGAAATTGAAGTTCGAAAACGGACAAGAGTTTCCTTTAATCGCACTGCTTCTGCCAGCCTTGATGCAATAGAGAAGTTTACAAAGTAAGTTTTTAGCTTTTTCAGTTTAAAAAGAGGTCGTAAGACCTCTTTTGTTGTTTTTATCCCTGCAAAAACGTGATATTAATTTCGTAATCTTTACTTAGCAGGAGCAATGAGCATCATGGAACAAAATACGGACAACGTATTTAACTTCAGTGCAGGGCCGGCAGGTCTGCCAAAAGCAGTCATGCAGCAAGCACAAAAGGAGCTAATCAACTGGCAAGGTCTTGGTACTTCAGTGATGGAAATCAGTCACCGAAGTAAAGAGTTCATCAAGGTTGCGGAAGAAGCAGAGCAAGACCTTCGTGATCTTCTGAACATCCCAGACAACTACAAAGTACTGTTTTGCCAAGGTGGTGCTCGTGCTCAATTTGCCGCTGTTCCACTTAACCTTTTAGGCGATGCGGAAACTGCGACTTATATTGATGGCGGTTACTGGGCGGAAAGCGCAGTAGCAGAAGCGAAAAAGTACTGTGAACCAGACGTCTTCAATGCAAAGACTGTCATCGACGGCAAAGCAGCTGTATTGCCAGCGGCAGAATGGAAAATTTCTCCTGACGCGGCTTACGTGCATTTCTGCCCGAACGAAACCATTGACGGTATCGAAATTAACGATATGCCAGTAACGGACAAACCAATCGTTGCTGATATGTCTTCAACCATTCTTTCTCGTCAAATCGACGTCTCAAAATACGGCGTGATTTACGCGGGCGCGCAGAAGAATATTGGTCCTTCAGGTATCGCTATTGCGATCGTTCGTGATGATCTGCTTGGTCTAGCGAAAGAAGTACTCCCAAGCATTTTGGATTACAAAGTGTTGGCAGAGAAAGAGTCAATGTTCAACACGCCACCGACGTTTGCTTGGTACCTATCTGGCCTCGTATTCAAGTGGCTGAAAGAACAAGGCGGCGTAAAAGCGATTGAACAAGTAAACCGTGATAAAGCCGCGCTGCTTTACGATTACATTGACCAATCAGACTTCTACCGTAATGGTGTGTATTCAGCGAACCGTTCTCTAATGAACGTACCATTCCAACTTGCTAAGCCTGAGCTAGACGGAACGTTCTTAGAATTAGCAGACGCGAAAGGTCTGAAAGCGCTAAAAGGTCACCGCGCAGTTGGCGGTATGCGTGCGTCTATCTACAATGCGATGCCACTAGAAGGCGTGCAAGCCCTTGTCGACTTTATGCGAGAGTTCGAGCAAGAATACGCTTAATCGCGACCTGTGATACAATCCTTCAAAGCGTCGCATTAGCGGCGCTTTTTACTTTCTGCAGGATCGCTATTTTCTAATGGAAGCACACGCACATTTCCAAATGGCGATTTTGAACAACCATCCGCTGTTCGCTATCTTTGTAACATTATCAATTTTCGAGAAATCTAGTGAGAAACCTCTGTCTGACATTTCTGCTTTGCTTATCTTCCTTTGCAAATGCACAAGAGATCCAAGTGTGGAGCGGTATTGAGTACTCAACCGTTGCTGAGATCCAAGAGCGTTTTGAGGCAGAGACGGGCAACAAGCTAGCTATTCGTGAGTTTGACGTAAACAACATTCGCTCAGAGCTGTTATTAGCGAAACAGACAGGGATTACGGTACCTGATGTGATTTGGGTGCCTTCAGATTTTCTGGGGCTACACGATTATTTTGACTTGGCTAAAATCCCTTCGAGCTGGATTGATGAAGAGAGTATTGAGCCTAAAGCACTAGAACTGGTTACGGTTGATGGTGCAATCTATGGCGTGCCTCTTGGTTTAGGCAATCACCTTGTGTTGTATGTGAACACCAAGCTCACCAAAGATCTCAAACCGACGTGGGAAGAGTTGCTCGAAGAAGCTGCGCAGGGAAGAACGACGCTTGCGATGCAATATCCGAATATGTATTTTTTGATGTCGTTTGTTCCAATGTTTTCTGACCTTCGTTCTAAACCGGTTACAGACATTGACGTTGGTGCTTTAGCTGCTGCGCTGAAGTTCTATGGTGAGCTTCCTGTCGTGGGCGTTTTAAAAGGCGAATACGGCCAAGATCAGGCACGACAGCAGTTTATCGATGGTGAAGTGGCGTACTTAATTGATGGTGACTGGGCGCTAGGGGAGCTCAAACAACACTTTTCAAAAGAGCTGAAAATCAGCGCCTTGCCGACTTACAACAACCATCACATGCATTCGTTAAGTGGTGGCAAAGTGCTGGCTTTTAATGCTGAAGCAATGGCAAACCCGGACAAGCGCCAAGCCATGCGAACCCTAGCGACGATTGTACAGAAACCTGAATTCATCGAAGACGTTATCATCAACCAGAACCTGATTTCGACCAACCGCTCAATCAATCGCAAATGGTACGACGCAGACAGCACTTACTACAGCGATCTCTATACTCAATTGAATCCTGCTTATGTTATGCCGAGTACCGTCGAAATGGCAGTGACATGGGAAGCGTTGATTCGTGGCTACAAACGTTTTCGCGCAAGCATGCCTGCTGAATCCGCAGCTGAGTTTGTGGTGGAATTCATCAAAAAGCACTCTCAGCATATCCATAAACGTAGGAAGTCATCATGATAAGTTTACGTAACATCCTAACTTTGATTGTGGTGCTAGGCTCTTTGCTTCCTGCTTATTGGGTCGGTACCAGTATGATCGAAAAACACCAAGAAGATCTGCTGGTGGAGAAAGAGCTCAAGCTTGTTAATACCAATCAAGGTATCAAGAAAACAGTGACGGAAGATCTGACGTTCGTCGCGAACTTAACACGTTGGTACTCCAAAGACCGCTTGTTGGTTCAAGGCATGGATAACGTGCTGTATTCGAGTATCATCTGGCAGATGATCGAAACATTTGAAGAATTGACCGTTAACGTCAGTACCACCTATATCATCGACAAAAACTGGCAGCCAATGTACGAAAGCAATGGTTCCGTTTACCACTTAGAAACCAGCAAACTGCTTAACAAAATACGCGCTGCTAGCGATGTTTATAAGCAGGGTAAAATGTTCCACACCACTTACTTTGATGAAGAGCTAGTCTTGGAGGGGGGACAAAGTGGTATTGCCTTCGTTAGTCCGCTTTTGCCGTATACGCTGTTGCCTGGTTCAGAGTATGAGCCGCAAGGTTATTTGGTGGTGCTGGTTTCATACCAAGATTTGATTCGTATCTCTCAACCTTTTCTCTATGCGCAAGAGAGCGTGAACTTCCATTATGGTGACATCAACAAGCTAAAGACGGATAACTCTCGCCATGTGAGTGAGATAGAGGTGAACAACAGTAGCTTTGTAGAGCCGCTTGAAATTACTATGGTGCACACTGTTTCTGACGCCGTTCGCAACCAAGATCTTATGCGCTCGAAGCAACAGCTACTCAATATTATTATCGCGACGCTCATCGTGACTCTGTGCTTTGCAATCGTTGCAAGCCGTTGGTTGACTCAACCTATCAGGAAAATGGAGCGGGTGGTACGTAGCTTTAAAAACAGCAAGCGTCCGGATCTTCAACCTAAGCAGTTCCAGTTTAAAGAGTTTAGGCAGTTGATGAGATTGCTCGACTCGTTGTGGTTGCAATTGACCAACCACATGGATGAATTGGAGATCAGAAACCAAGCACTGCGAAAGGCAAACCTGCAAGTCCAAGAAACCAACGCACAGTTAGCGAACTTTAACCAAGAGCTAGAGCATCGCGTTGATGAACAAACGGCAGAGTTACGTGCGAACTTGACCCGAGAAGAAGCGCACCAAGCTAAATTGATGACCTTGATTAATTTCACCACGAGTCATGCTGGTATTGGTTATCATGCTATCCCAGGAGTGATTAACTCTGGGTTGAATCGTCTGATACCAAGCTCAGATATGCGGTTCAGCTTCGTGCGACCAATAGGGATGAAAACCAAAACTATGCGTGCATCGACTGGAGTTGTGGTTGGTTACTTCGATTACGGGCAATATGAGATGAATGAAGAAGAGCGTATTCTTATCGAACTGTTTAAGAAGCAATTGTACTCATGGCTTGAGTTAGAAGACTTTGCTCGTAGAGATAAGCTATCAAATTGTTTGAATCGAAAAGCATTCGATGAAGATTATGAATTCGCTTGTCAGTCTGTTGCTGATGGTAGTTGGCAGTCTGTAGCGGTAATTATCATTGATATTAATGGTTTAAAAGCCATGAATGATAATTATGGTCATGACCGCGGTGACCTGCTGATTTCAAAATCTACGCAATTGATCAAGTCAGTATTAAAAGAAGAACATTCTCTGTACCGAATTGGTGGTGACGAGTTTGCGGTTATTGCAAAAGGTTTAAATCACATAACGCTTGAGGAGTTAACCTCAGAGTTAGAAACAGTGCAAGTCGATAAATGGATTCATCTTTCTGAAAACTATCGCCACCCAGTTAAGTTCTCTGTCGGGGGAGCATCTAGTGATATTGAACCATTAAGCGATCTTATCTCTGTCGCAGATCAGAATATGTACATTAGAAAACGGGACTTTTATCGTACTTCCCGTTTTGATTGATGTAAGCATTCCGATACCTAAAAAAGCCTTCCAAGGTACTCTGAAATGGAAGGCTTTCTTATATGGGCTTTACCGTAGATGTAAGGTTAATGGCTTTGAAACAGAAATTGCCTTAATAGGAGAGGCGTCATCCAGTGGATAGGAAATGTTTGAACTAATAATTCCAGCATTGTAAAGGCAGTAGACAATATCTAATTTTATATTGCTGTGCTCTAACTCAACTCCTGTCAAGACCGTACCACAGTCGGCAACCTGAGCTAAGTTGACAGCCTTTTGTAGTGAAATGCTAAGTAATCTATCTTCAGAGTCATAGCTAAATGCCCGAACTACAAAGTCATCGACATCTAGAAGAGAATTGTTGTCTTCATCGGTATTTAAGAAAATAGGATTGACTTTATCTCTATATCGAATGGCAATAGTTCCTGACAATACAAATGGATAGCGAATTTTCTTCATATAAAAGTCCTAGTTAAAGTTACGTATCACCCACTAACTTATGATTGTATTGAATTGAACTACTTTTGAGATAGCATTTATAAAACAAAAAGCATCTGATTTGCTAAATATGTAGCAGGTGTTTGTCTCCCAACAAAGTGTTGTTGTTATTGAGTCGAACGTGTTGCCCAATCGATAAGGTACACATCAAGGCTTTTATCCCATATTCAGAGTGTTTTCATTTATTCAAGTTTAAAGAAAATATGAGGGTGAGTATCCTCCCTCAAGGTTGTTTGACGGTGCTATTTCGTTAAAAAGAATTGGCTTCAGTAGCAAGCTCCTAAAGTAGGAGTTTCCTTTGGCTCACATGGCTTTAGGGGAACTTTTGATTTGCGCCATTAGATCTTAAAATTTTCAGCTCAATTGACGAAACTAAGATCTTTACCACTCATTTAGCTCCTTCTTTCATGCCAATTAATATTAAGGTGTCGTTTTCTTAATGCAGGATTTGCTTCTATAAAAATGAATAAAGTAAGTGGGCTTGAAGTATTTAATTATAAAAAGTTATGCAGGAACTAAAAAATACATTCCATATAACTGCCCGAAATCTGTTGTTATAAATTAAACAACACCAATCAGCAGAACCTTTCTGATAATAAGCTTTTTTGTTTTTTAATTGGAACTTAAATAAAGGAAAAGTTTTGACTTAACGCATAGACATTACTCATAGGCATACATATTGGGATCAAATTTTCATTTGCCTACGGAACAGGAAATGAAGTTATTAATATGTGCCCTGTAGACGAGAACAACTTGTCTTAACCATAAAAAAGTTAGATTCAATTTAAAGGATATTTTAGTTATGAAAAAGTTAGCACTAGCAACTCTTATCGCGGCAACAACTCTATCTTCTACAGCGTTTGCAGCTTCTGGCGACCAAGCAGCTGCAACAGCTACATTTAGCGGTTGGGTTACTGGTTCAGTAACTCCTGTAGGTGAACTTATCGTAACAGGTGCAGCGGGTTCGATTGACCCTACAGCATTCATGGCAGAACTAGACGTTGCTGAGGATGGTACATTTGCGGCTAAAAAAGCGATTATATTGGAATCTCACGCATACGACCAAGCGACTAAAGCTATTGGCGCACTTACAGATGCAAGCTGGGTTGTACAACAAGTTCGTGTAGCTGGTGATATCCCTGCTTCTGCAATTACAGAGATCAGCAACTCAATTAAGGTTCAGGACGTGCTGGGTAACACAGTTCTAGATGCGTCATCTGCTCCAATTGCAAATGCTGAACTTGCTACTAATGCACAAACAGTTCAACTAAAAGTGCTTAACGAAACAGCACTAACTGGTGGCAACCTAACTCCTGGCGCAAATGTTTCAGTTGGTGTGGACATCGTTGCTACTGAAATCTAATATAAATTAGTTGATTAGCATAGTATAAGGGGTGCGATAACGCGCCCCTTTTAGGATAAAGGAAGAGTGATGGCAAAACATAAAATAATATTGACTTTATCTTTGGTTGTTTCTATGCCGTGTAGTTTCATGGGCAGTGCTGCCGAGACGTTGATATTTCCGGTTTCAACCACAATAAACAAAGCATTGCTTTCAAACTATAGTATTACTACTTCTCTGAATCGTAGTTATGTTCCACTTACTTATGATGCGGACAATGAAAAGTTTCTAGATGAAGATATTTATGTAACAAACCAAACCAACATACCTGACAGCGAGGCTGAAACGTATAAATATAATTATTTCATAGATGAATTTGTATCTCAGTGTGAAAGTGATACGGATGTTTATTACCAAAACTTTATGGAACTTTATATTAATGACGTAAAGTTTGAGAGCAATGAACAACTGGATACTCCGTTTTCCCTAACCGGGCTTGATGGAAATAGTTTTAAAAACGCAACAGACAAGTTCACGCTAAAGACAGGAATAGCTATCCCAAAAGATAAGCCTGTCTACTGTCATGGTCATGTAAATTATGTAGTTGAGTTATTTTTATGAGTTTTCTGAGGTTTATGTTTGGTATGAATACAACATATATACCGCCGGTACTGTTGCTTGCGCTGACTAGCCAAGCCGTGGCAAGTAAGGATGTGCCCGAAGGTTTCGAAGAATTTTATCAACAGCAAGAGTTAGTTTTAGAGCTAGTACTTGCAGCGGATAAAACTAAGCGCTTTAAGATTAGTGCTTTGGTTGCAGGTGATAACGTTTCTGTAGCTCCTGATAAGATGCAGGAACTAAATGAAGTGCTGGTAGATAAGTTTGGTGTCAATTCAAGTCTCGCTGAACAGATCGAAGAAAACTTAACTCAAGGTGTTGATTCAAGTTATGAGTGTCAGGGCTTTCGTAGTGAGTGTGGTTTGATCCCAGAAGCGTATGACTTTGTTTATGACCCTGAACAACAGACACTTTATTTGCATGTGAACTCAGAATATTTAAGTAGTGTTGAATCTCGCACTAATGGCGAATTTATTCGTGAAAGCTATGCTGAGACCGCGTTGATCACTGCACATTCATTGAACATATCTTCTAATGCTCAAGATTATGAGCGTAGCAATTCATATAAAACAAAAGCAAACTACCAAAATATCTCAGTATTGGGTTTGCAAGAGTATGGCCACCTATACTCAGATATTGCATTTGATACGGACTTAGGTTTTAGCGGTAAAGATATCTCATATAATTATATCAATAAAGATAAGAAACTATCTGTAGGTTATAAGTATAATGATAGTGCTTGGAATAACACGTCCTTTTTAAATGACAATTTAGTCTCTGGCTATATGGTTCAGTTTGGTAATTCTGACGATCTGAAAAAAGACCAAGAAAGCAATCGTCGGATTTACTTTAACGTACCTAGAGCTGGGCGCTTAGAAGTTACAGATGAAATTGGCCGTTTCTTAGTCAGTAAAAACGTGGAAATGGGTCAGAGCTACATTAGCTATAATGATTTACCTACAGGTACATACACAATTACCGTACGTGTATACGATGGTAATGAAGATGTGTATCGTCAAAACTTCCTTGTCCGAAATAACAACAAGTCCTACAAAGGGCGCTTAGATTACATGTTAACTGGCGGCTATTTATCACGTGACTTGATTAATACAAAAGATGATAGAAGCAGTTTGGATGAGTATCAAAAATATGATTCACCTGCTTTTGTTAACGGTCGTGCGACTCTATCACTGAGCGATAGTATTAAAGTCGGTGGCGGGGGTTTAGTTACGGCAAAAGATAATTTTGCTTATACAGGTGCAGAAGTTGATTTAGGTTCGCGATCGAACTTGGCTCTTACACTTGGCCGCTTTGACAATGACGATATACTTTTCAGTGCAGATGCATACCTGAATCGTTTTTCATTTACTTATGAAAAGTATGAAAAAGAAGAGAGAAACAATAGTGACGATGTTCATTTATCTGATGTTGTGAGTTTAGGAAGTGCAGATAGAGAAACGATGAGTGCCAACTTCAATTACAATCTCACAAATTCAATCTCTTACATTGCCTCTGCCGTAAAGAGCAAATACAAGAGTGTTTCTAGTGAAGTGCTTCCGAGTAATGAGTTCGACAATACAACGATTAAGAATGCGCTGTACTTTTCTAACTTGCCTCTTCGAGCAACAATGAACATTCAACATGACTATATCATGAACGATGACAGAGAAGACGAACAACAAATTTTCCTAAACCTTTCTGTTCCACTCGGTGACGAAGGCCGTACAACATATACTCATAGCAGTGGCGGCTTATTAGGTGATTCAAGTACGATTCGTCATAATGACAGTATTTCAACTGACTTAGTATCGCAAGCAAACGCCAATGTTAACCTAACTTTAGGCGCACAATACACGCAGGAAGACAGCCAAGAGAACTTGTATGATGCATCGCTTGCAGCTAACTATAACAATGATGTAATGAGTTCTAATGCGTACGCTTATGTTAACTCTGACGGCTCAGCATCGATATCTGGTTATGTTGGTAGTAACACCATTATTACGAACGATGACATTATATTAACGAGAGAGAAAGCCAAGTCTTACTTTATTAGTAGCAACCAAACTGGTCTGGAATTTGATGAAAACAACTCATTCTTGGCAGTTGTTGACTCAAACGTCAACGATCAAAATGGTAAAGCTTATGCTATTTCTAAAACTAAGAAGGCATTTCCTCTAAAAGACTACAAAGAATATGGGTTTAATTTAGATACAAGTGCATCTGATTTTTATAATTCAGGTGAGAGCCACGCGAGTGCGTCAAGTTATCCAGGGACTGTGATTAAACTTACAACAGCACTTGGTGAAGTTAAGTCATTTATATCAACATTTAGTGATATTGACGGTAAGCCAGTAAATAACGTTGAATGTGTAGGATTAGGCTGTGTATCTACGGATGAATTAACCGAAGGTGTTTATCAGTTCCGAGTGAAAACAGAGCAGGACTACAGAATTATCTCGTATAGTGATCAGTGTGTTATCCCATCTCTTGCTCGTGCTGAAAATATGAATTTAGGCAACAACTTCTGTATGCCTCCGTTTGAAGAAACATTAGATGGCCACCAAATTGCTTACAATGATTTGGGTGAAGTTTACTACTATATTGGTCGATTCCTGGGGGAAGAGGTAATCAATGATTACTCTAAGAGGCTCGGAGATGCGAATATAGATGTTATTACCAAAAAGACTGACGATTATACCTATTTATTCTTGAAAACGACTTCTCTTCTTGTAGATCGTCGTAAAGAATATGTAGCCGAACTAATGTCATATGCTATTAAAGATGAATCAACACCATATGCTTCTGTAGGAGAATAATGATGAAAAAATTACTAGCTGTATGTTCTATGTTATTACCACTTACTTCGAGTGCGTTTACTGTGGATAACATGATCTTGGTTGCGAATCAGGATAATAATGGTGTTTTAACTATAACAAGTAACTCAAAAGAGCCAGAGTATATTAAAGGCTTTATCAATAAAATTGATATTGTTGATGGTGAAATTAAAAAAGTAAAGTTAACCAAAGATAATTTACCTTTATGGGACTTAGCTTTAATTCCAAATAAGGTTATTTTAAATCCAGGCGAACGACGTCGACTGTCAATGAAAAACTTGTGCAAGAAAAACTGTGAAATTGGCAAGGATAGAATGTATCAAGTTGTTTTATTGCCCACTACAAAAGACGAAGAAGAGGAAAGCTCGGTAGGTATTAACTTTGGATATGCTCCAGTATTTATCATCCCAACATCAAACCCTGAGATTGATTACAGCTTTTCATTTAAAAATGGGAAGTTACATGTGAACAACAAAAGTAATACCATGCTTTATGTGCAAATTGATAATTGTACAGAGAACTTAACTAAAAACTGTAGCGAAAGTTACACTGTTGTTTCAGGAAGAATTAAGGACTTCGAGGTTCCGGCAGGTGTTAAAAAAGCGGATTCACTGAAGCTCCGAATTGCCAGCCATGATTATTCTTACAATGAGGTTGAGTATGTTAAAGCAAGTAACTAAGGGCGTATTTCTAAGTGCATTGTTGCTGCCAACCTTTAGCTTTGCAGCCGAGTTTCATGGGATGTTAGGAACACAAGGTGATGTTCGATGGACGAATGCCACAAAGGACCCAAGGTTTTATTATGAAAGCATTAGCCCGACAGCTTGGTCACTTGCTAACGAGTTAACGACATCAGAATGGTACCCTGGTACCTTTGCTAACAATATGTCCTATGAGATTACGTTCAGTGATTTTGCGGGTAATGAATTTAAAACTGAACTCGGGTTGTGGGGAATCGGTTACCGTTTGGGAAGTAGCTCATCTTACTTTTATGGTATAGGAGAAGGAAGCCAAGAGAGTGTTGCTCCTGGTTATTTTCCTGATTGCTTCGGTGGTAACTCGGAAGAAAATATTTCAGCATCAATTGAGCATACTGCTGATAATGGTTGCGTTTCTTCTGCTGGTTTTAAGACGCGTTCTGGTGAGAGAGTTGAGCCCTTTAAGTTTTATCGCCCAAGTATTACCTTAAATAATTTAGTGGATGACATTCAGGGGCAACCAGAAGGTAGATATACAGCATCATTAACCACTTACCCTGTTTATTTTCGTACCTCCCAAAGTGGTGTGCTTACAAAAACTCAGATGGTTGAGCCTATTATCATAACGATTGATTATGCGCCAGCAGAGCTAACAGCTGTAAACCTCGTTTCTGGTGATGGTGTTATGGAGCCCGTTTATAACAAAGCGGATCAACGTATTACGGGTCAGACCGAATATGAAGTTGAAATGCTTGGTACGCTTCCAAGTGGTGCTATCATGAATTTTACTGAATACAATCAAACGTATGAAATGGTCAGCAGTACTGAGGCGAGCGTAAAGGTGCCATATTCTATAACTTGTATTCAAGGGTGTGTTAATGCAGACAAAGAAATTGTTAAAGATGGTGTATTCAATACGGCTTCATTTACTAATGGCAACGTAATTTCAGAGTCGACACCTGATGGTGGCAACTCTGTGAGAGCAAAATATCAGATAAGCTACGATGTTTCAGGCGATGATGTAATTAGCTCGGACTACAGTGGTCAATTTACCGTTATGTATGAGGTTAATTTGTGAAGATACTTGAAAACTTATCGTCCCCTTTGTTATTCGCTGTATTAGCGGTTTCCTTTTCTTCTCAAGCTGAGGAGGGGGAAGATCTTACCTTTGGGATTGGTGCAAATTATCACTATAACATCCAGGGTGATTACTACGACGATGCTGTTGGTCTATATGGGATTGCAGGTTACGGAAGCTTTCAAGCCCACTTGGGTGCGAAGAGGTTTGTCGAAAGTCAAACAGGTGCTGAAAAGTACATCTCTGATCTATCCCTGCTTTATAAGATTTATGAAGATGAAGGCTGGCGCTTAAACATAGGGCTTGGGCTGGAAAAAACATCGCCGACGATAGATTACTTGGTTCAGTACAAGCTGGCTTCTAGTGTGAATATTAATGCTGGTCTAAGTCAGGTTTTGAGTGAAGATTATATTGATAATTACACAGAGGTGTTGTTCGGGGTGTCCTATGCTTTTGGTGAACACTCTACTGAAAGTGCCCTCAATGATGAAGTTATTGAAGTTAGGCCGTCAGATACCGAAGATGATTTGAATAACTTCGAGGCTTCCAAAGGCAGCCAACAAGAGAAGCCAGATCAGGACGGGCCTAAATTAGCTAATCCTTATGTTGTGGTCGAGGGAGATTGGTTAATTAAAATAAACAAAAGATATAAAGCAAATCTTCAAGAAGTTATCGAGAATAACAAAATATCTAACCCTAATTTAATTTATCCTAAACAAGAGATATACTTTTACTTTGATTAGAGAGTGTTAACTTTAATTTAAAGCCATTGCGTTGTGCAATGGCTTTTTTTTATTGCTTTATTTAGGCATTTTTAATAGCTTGAAAAATCAATATGCTAATAATCGATTGTTTTAGTGTTGATATTATTTGTCTGCCTTATCTGATTGACTTAGATAAAGCTATTAAAATAAGTTAGCCAATAATATTAAGGATATATGCAATGTTTAATTTGAGTAAAACTACTCTGGTTACATTGGGAAGTATCTCTTCTATTTTTCCTATTTCTATAGCTGCTATGAACCTGGAGGTTAATCCAGTGGATCATAATCAGCTAGTTGGAAAAATTGATGGTGAGGTAGTAATTAACTATTCAAAAGAAGGTTATTATCAAGCCTTCTATTGGGAGTTGCTTTCCAATCAAGAGGGTGCATCAAAATTTGGTGAAAATGAAGCTCGGATCGATATTACCGAACTCCCTCTAGATGCGCATGCAGTTCGGTTCTGTCTTGAGGGTGGAACTACTACTTCAGTCAGTTGCTCAGCTTGGCACTCGACCAAGAGTTCAGGGTATCTTGATGTCGCGGGCACCAATGGTGGCAAACTTACCATTGATTTTGAGAACAAGGGAGCCCTTCATGTGGGCACTTATTTAAAAGCGTCAGCAAAATTTCTAACCGAAGGCTCTGAATTGGGTTTTGCAAATATGACGCTGGGTATTCACAATCAAGATGATGACCGACTTGCTTATAGAGTTTCCCGTAGTCAGGAAGCAATCATTAATACCTTTTCTCCTTTAGGAGAAGAGAGTACCTCAGTTAAGGCGTGTGCAACGGTAAAATATACATCCGGAGATGTTTCAGACACTGTTTGTACACCACTGTACTCAACTGCAGTAAAAGAAAGATATCAAGGTGTGAGTATTCACACCGGTAATGAAACCATCGATCTATATGATAGAAACTACAAAAGTAATTACGTTATAAGTATTTTAAATTAAAGGATAAACTCATGATTAATAATAAGCTAAGTGTATTTTCTCTATCATTGTTAAGTTTAAGTGTAGCTTCTTCTTTTGTTTCTACGTCTGTGAACTCTGCTACTGAGGTCGTTTCTGAACAACCACATGTACTAAATGTTAATGTTTTTGATACTGAATTAAGTCAACCTATATATGATGGTATTTACCAAGTCGAGGTAGTGATTCTTGATAAATCATCTAGTGCAAATATTGGGGAAGTTTACACTACATGTGAATTTTTAAATGGTAGTTGTGGCATTACCATTAACAACGATGATCTTAATTCAGGTTACACATTGAATGACTTGGCGAATGCTTCATTTTTAATAAAAGTACCACAGCTGTTAGACGATCACACGATCACGCATGATGTTCAGCCTGTACTTTATGCTCGTGTAGCTGAATATGCACAGAATATTGCCGGTAATATCAGCCCAGATTCAGTTGATACTCAATCTATTCTTATTAACGGCTCAGAGGTTATTAATCAGGATGGTGAATGGGTAGGTAATACTGCTGGCTTGGAGGGCCCTAAAGGTGATACAGGTCCTGCTGGTGCAGATGGTGCTCAAGGCCCTAAAGGTGATACAGGTCCTGCTGGTGCTCAAGGCCCTAAGGGCGATAAAGGCGATAAAGGCGATAAAGGCGATACAGGTGCCCGCGGCGCTCAAGGTCCTAAAGGTGATACTGGCCTTCAAGGTCCAAGCGGTGATTTAGGCACCGTATGTGGCCATGCATGGTCTTCGGACCCATTCTTTAGAGGTTTGCCTATCGCTCTTAACACTGAAGGGCTCCCAAAGGCAATGACTCTAGAGTTTGTTGGCCGGGATAGTCTGGAGGCGAAGGACTTTTATTTCAAAGTGTTCTTTAACAGCTATTATTCTCATGACGAAGGTATAGAAGATGTCGTATTGATAAGCTCGTCCATTCCTGACCTGCAAATCACCGAGGTACATCCGGGTAAGGTTCCTAGCTTTAAGTTTAATAAGCAAGGTGATCTAACATTTAAATTCCACCCTAAGGGCTCAGGGAAAGATACCTCATATGATGTTGAGTGGGAAAGAAATGGTTCAGGATGGCTACAAGGCTGTTTTAAATCATTCGATTTCTAACCTATTTACAGATATGATCTGAGACTAAAAAAGCCAGTAGTTTTTGCTATTGGCTTTTTATGGTTTATTGAAAAACAAGAACTCTAGTGTGTTTGTCGACAATAAGCTAAATGGCAAAGGAGTGATTGTTGTTATCTAATTCGAAGGTAATGTATAACTCAACTCAACTCAACTCAACTCAACTCAACGTGTCAACATACTATTTGCTGTGAAATTTGCAATCAATGATATGGCAATTTACTGGTAAGCTAAAATTTGTATTCTGTTATTGCTTATTGTCGGAAATGGACATGACTTTACGGCGTTTCTGTTTCAGTAAGTTCGGAAGGGCTTCTGCATCGGTAAACATTGGATAAACTTAGTTCCGCCGAGACAATTTCGTGAATACTAGTGTCGATTGTTAAATGAAGTTTTCTCCAACCCCTACGCTTCCTATCAGTATCATGCTTCTCGACCTGCCATTCACCTTCGCCCTAAACCTTGAGCCCCGACGCACCAATGGTTAGATACTATACCGCTCCTCTAGTTTTGGTTTTAAATGAAACCTCAACTTTCTTGGCTCGACGACTTATACAGGTGTCATGTGTGTAAACTAGCGGGACTCCCGCCAATTTAAGTAATGAGTCTATAAATCCTTGCATTGCTCTCAATGGCATAGAGAAAACTCGTTTCATCATCAGTTCAAAGTAATTCGAGCCTCTGGTGACTACCTTATACTTGTGTATAGAAAATGGTAACACCGTACGATGTGAGCTCGTAAAAGTAGAGTACGAAGCTAGCTTATGAACAAATCGTAATCTGTACTCCATCAACTGGAGTTTGGTGCGGTGGTTTCAATGAGTTTCGCTCGGTTCGAAGCAGGGATACTTAGTTAGCATATTTGTCGTTGGGTGATCTCTATAGGGTAAACTTAATGGCGAGCTAGCTTTGTAGTGGTACGGTGAATTTGGCCACCTGATTAGAGGTTTTAAGATACACCTCATAACATGACAGGTGAAACTATGACCAAGCGTACCAGACGCACTCTCAGTGCGGAATTCAAACTCGAAGCAACGCAACTTGTTCTCGACCAAAACTGCACTGTTGTTGAAGCCACAAAAGCCATGGGTGTGGGTAAATCGACAATGGATAAGTGGGTAAGGCAGCTCAAGCAAGAAAAAATGGGAGTAGCACCTCAAGCCTCACCAATGACACCAGAGCAAATTGAGATACGAGAGCTGAAGAAGAAACTTGCACGCCTTAGAAGAACACAATGAAATATTAAAAAAGGCTACAGCTCTCTTGATGTCGGACTCACTGAACAACTCTCGATAATCGAGAAACTCAGGCAGAGCTTTAACGTAACAACACTGTGTCATGTGTTCAGTGTCCACCGCAGCAGTTACAAATACTGGCGTTGTCGCCCTAAGCATGTTTCTCCAGAGTTGGTGAAGCTAAAAGTCTTATTAAAGAAGTTCATACGGCAAGCAACGGCTCTGCGGGTGCGAGAAGCATTGCCGACATGGTGACAGCTCAAGGTATAAAACTGACACGTTATCGAGCTTCTAAGATAATGAAATTATTAGGGCTGGTAAGCTGTCAAGCACCGAAGCACCGATATCGAAAGGCATCACAAGAGCACGTAGAGCTCCCAAACCATCTGTCTCGACAATTTGCCGTTACCGCTCCCAACCAAGTCTTATATCTGGACGGGACAACGCTGGATGTATCTTGCTGTTGTCATCGACCTGTTCGCGAGAAAGCCAATTGGTTGGGCGGTGTCAGTCTCGCCTGATAGTAAGTTGACAGGGAAAGCACTCTCTATGGCGTTTGAATCACGAGGTAAGCCCAGAAGCGTGATGTTCCACAGCGACCAAGGAAGTCATTACACAGTCGTTCTATCGGCAACTGTTGTGGTGTTATCAAATCAAGCAAAGCTTATCTAGGCGAGGTAATTGCTGGGACAACAGTCCTATGGAACGGTTCTTCAGAAGCCTAAAGACAG
The DNA here is from genome assembly GCF_036533715.1 of Vibrio sp. M260121. NCBI lineage: Bacteria > Pseudomonadati > Pseudomonadota > Gammaproteobacteria > Vibrionales > Vibrionaceae > Vibrio > Vibrio sp. M260121. Next base: position 44,730 of record NZ_JATABF010000026.1, read on the forward strand.
AATGGATACCAGTGTCGGGTTATCGGAGTTTTAACGAAGCAAGGGAACATATAACTCGATACATCATGGGCTGCTACAGCCAACTCAGGCCACATCAATATAATGGTGGTTTGACACCCAATGAGTCTAAACGACTGTATTGGGAAAACTCTAAAACCGTGGCCAATTTTAGTTGACCACTACAGGGAATAGAGGGAAAGGGTTTAAGAATTCATTCCAAGGTTGTTAGTATAGTCGTCGTATATTTCATCAAAGACTTTGGTGATATTGTATTACTCAGAGTACGAGTTGCTAGGACAAGGGGCCTATAGGGGTCTGGAAGTCTCGAGTCTGAGCATGTGCTGCCAATGGCGTACTTGACCCCAACCTAAGTAAAGAGATAAATCAACTTTCCAAAAAGTGGACGCTCAGGCAGACTCCTATAGTTATATGGCTCCTGCCTAATTCGGCTATAACAAATTAGCTTACGCAATTAGAGTAGTCTTTGCAGGTTCCACATTGCTTTGTTCTGCATATCCCACAGCGAGTCAATAAATAAAGAAATTCCGGCTGAGAAAATAGTTCACTGGTTTCGATATACATGATTGCTCTGTTGTAACGTCGAGAACCCACTTTAATGGCACCAACAGGGCTTTCTTCTTCATATGCAACAACGGTAAAGCCCATTTTTAACATGATATCTACAGAGCTTTTTAGGGTAACACTCGTATAGTAGTGATGGAAATTCGCATTCTGAGCTAGAAAAGTAAATTCGGTATGCAATTGCATGCGGAATGCTCGTTCGTTTTTAGAATGCTGACTAATGGCATAGTACGCGAAATTACCTTTTTCTTTTAACGGCTTTGTGTTTCTGAGATCGATAGAATCAACAGGCAGTTTAGCGGCTTTAATGCGCTGAATTTCACTCTCTAGCCCAGTATCAGTAAAAAATACACCGATATTGTGACCAACAAGTTCTCCGTCTGAGTAGTATTTATAAACAAAAGCTCTGTTATCTTTGTGGTACTCGACCAAATCGATGATACTGAGATTATGCGTCACGTCAGCACGTGTAACTTGTTTGTGGAAGTTGTTAAGGTTTGTAATGAAATCTTGTTCGTTGCTAGTGCTTAGAGCTTCTTCAATAATTTCTTTATATTCCGTTGGGCGAAAACTGTAATAATCGATCCCAGATACGATAGTTGTTGTATCTTGGTACCTCTGCTTTAGTGTAAGCTCAAACCTATCGATCTCATCTTTTAACGGGTGACCATCGGTTAAACTGCAAAGGTAGGGATAAAGGTTGTTCTCGAAAGCCCTAAGCACACGAACTCGGCGGCTGAGGCTGGGCTGAGTTATCCCTCTTTCCCAGCGACTAAAAGTAACGCAGTCAATATTTGTTAAATCGCCGCCCATAAGGTTGAGCTTAATAGCAGCTTGCTCCTGAGTTAGTCCCAATGCAGTTCTTATCGATTTCAAATAGTTCCCGAACACTTTACATCCCCCTTTTTACTGAGACTGCCTACAAACTAGTAGTGGTCTTGCTAACTTCAATAACTATTAAATTAAGTAATTCACTATCCAATCGCTTTGTAGAAACTAGGATTTAATTTCTGTATTTTTTATTAATGGCTTTCGCGTGTTGGTAGTTTTTTGGTATAAGGTTCTATATAACACTCATAAAAATTGTAATAGAAATCGTATTATGATTAGGGAAATGTAAGGAGGCATTTCTATGTTTTTGTAAATATTAAATGCCTATGATAACTCTTGTCGTTGTTTTATTAGGCAGTGAACGCTACCTAAAACTACTCAATCTTCGGAGAAAATGTCTGGTGAGGCTGAAGTGGATAGTATTTAGGGTTTGTTAGTCGATACTGAATTTTTATCTTTATTTTGTGAAGTGTTTCGCTAATTAAGTATATAAAAGTGATTATATATTCCACATGAGATTGATATTTAAATTATGAATTGAGAACAAACAGTACCTACTTGAAAAGGATAAGGTTGAATTTTAATCAATCTGGTTAGGGGGGAGGGTAGCTATGTGTTTTTATGCATTATCAAGAGCAGGTATTATATGTTTTTCGGTAATGGAAGAGGAAGATTTAGATTAATGTGCACTTGATGGCGTATTGGAAAATACGAACTCAAAATGGAGTTAAAAGGGGCTTCTTAGTTACAGTAAGACTAGGCGAGCAATTTTTTAAGCTATGCAAAGTTTGCCCCTTCTATTTTGTGAACCGAACTCAATCGTTTTTTAGATAAGTAGCTTTCTTTGCTCGGCATACATGTAGAGTCATTTCTTTTTATTCCTTTATGCCTCTCATCAAAGCTAGAACTTCTGGGCGAGAGAAGAGGTTGGCGACTTCTATTCTATATAAACAGTGCTTAAATGACTGTTTTCCTATTGTTACTGCACCAAATTCAGTCGGCGTATCATAAGTCACTTTCTCGCAGCCTATCTCTTCAAGGTATCTTGCAAACTTTTCGTGTAATGCATAGTAATAAAACCATTTTATATTCGAGCGTTCTGCAAGGTAATAAAGTTGACTTGGTTGTAGCTCCCAGTAAACGTCTTCGTTTGCATAAAAACGGCTGACGGAACAGAAAGCGAGCTCTGAACTAGGTGAATAACGTTTGGCTTTATCAAATGGCACTTGGTCAAAAGGTGTCTGAATGTTCTCTTCAAGATCGGATATGTCAAATAAAAACCAGATGTTATGTCCCAGCAGCTCCTTGGTCTTCTTATCGATATATTTTTTAGCAACAATCTTGTCTTCTTTATGATAGTCATGAAATCTAATGTTCATTAAACCTGGGTAATCTGTTTCTGTATTTTTGAAGAATGTCTTGAGTGCGTCTAGATCACTTTGATCTATGTCTTGGAACAAATCCTCTTCTTGAACTTCAATACTTGGCTTGTTCTTAATATCTGTATAGCTTGATGCAATGATTTTCGTTTGATGAGAGTGAAAGCTGTCAAACAAGATATCATCTAACAAAGAGTGTTGTTTTGTTAGTGGTATAGCGTTTAAGTATGGAGTCAGATCCAAAGTAAGCGTTTGTAATACCTTGATCGCTTTCGCTATATGAGGAGTTGTCGACCCTCTCTCCCAACGGCTAACTGTTACAGAGTCAACAGCAGTAAACTCTTCATCTGCTAGGTTTAGTTTGGTGGCGAGCTCTTTCTGCGTGAGTCCTTTTTCTATTCGTAATTGCTTGAGATATGCTCCAAACATTTTTTCCTCCGTACTTTTGAGTATCTTTAATTACACAATTTTCTTGAAATATTTGTAGTACATCGTTCACCGTGTACTTTTTTATAAGTTCTAACAGAATAGGTAAGCAGAACTATTTTTGCTAATACCAATCGATGGATTGAAAGCTGACGCACTATGAGTAGGCAGGACTCTTCAATTGAGTTCTAGAGATGCTAACCCCAAGTGCTTCTTAGTTGTTTATTATTTCCTCACGTTATTACGAACTGGGGTAAAGCCATGAACAATATAGTACAACGTAGCGAATTTGACTCATTGTATAGGGATATTTGTCAAGGGGCTTTCTACCCTGTGTTTCAACCCATCTATGGTCTCACGTCTCAGGAAGCTTCAGGGTTGGAAGTATTAACTCGTTGGAAACGTGAGCGACATGTGGAAGAATCTTTTCGTATGATCGAAGAGCACGGTTTGAATGCTCTGTTTACAAAAGTTTTATTTAATAAGCTGACAAATTATGTAGATAGCTTCCCTACGTCGTTTACCTTTATATCGGTTAATGTTTCCCCGTCTCACTTAAGCAGTGTTTCGTTTGTATTTGATGTTACTCCGCTTTTAAAGGCGTGTCAGCAGCGAGGGATAACATTATGGTTGGAGTTAACGGAAAATACTGCATATTCGTCTAGATTATGTGATCAAATGATGACTAAATTTAACGTTAATGTTTGTAAGAAGTTAGGTGCGAAAATTGCTTTGGATGACTTTGGTGTTGCCTATCATCGAGAAGAATCGATAATCCGATTTATTCGTCCTGACATAGTGAAACTTGATCGTAGTATGTTAGGCAAAAAATCCGAGCAGTACGGACATGTTTGGAATAGTTTACGAAACTGGAAAAAAATTTATCAGTTTGAGCTGGTGGCAGAAGGTATAGAGACTGTCGATGATCTTACTTTTATCAAAAATCAACAGATTGCTTATGCGCAAGGCTATTTCTTACATGGACCAACGAAATTGACAGATCTTCGTCCTAACTCAACTCAGCGTTGTGTAGACTGCGCAGCGTTACCCTTAATGTGCGCTGTACCATTTTAATCGCTGTTGGCTTCTTGGCATAACCAACCAATGAAAAGCTCAAGCTTTAGAGAGTGTTTTTCTTTTGCTGTTGCAATGTAATATTTCTGTTTACAGCCCGGTGAGCAGTCAGAGAGAGGAGCAATCAGTGCTCCGGACTTTAGAAGGGTTGTAACTAGTGATAACCTCCCCATAGCAACCCCCGCATTGTGCATAGCAGCACTGACGGCTAAATCGGATCGGTCGAATGAAATGCTTGGAATAGCATCAATGTCTGTTATGCCATTTTCCTTTGCCCACAACGTCCATTCATCGTGGTGGGAGTTGTAATCCCATGCTTGGTTGTCGTGAAGTAGGGTGGCGTTTACCAAATTCGCTGGCTTTTCAAATAGATTAAATTGTTCTGCATACGCTTGAGTGCAGACTGGGATGATCTCTTCACTCATCAATTCTTTCGACCATAACTTTTCCGGCATTTGCTCATCGAAATAAATCGCAGCATCGATGCCATAGCCTTGGAAATTGACGTTCTCATTGCCAGTAAGAATATTCAGTTCGATGGAAGGGTGCTTTTGTTTAAGTTCACTTCATCTAAAGGTGAGTTTTGATCGTTTGTCAGTTAAGGCATCTGTTTGCTTTAATAGTGCTCATAGACAGTAATTTGCAGCTAGGAAAAGATGACAACCCATAATATATGTGCGCTCATAGCCGAGTTCCCGTTAGTTAAACGGCTGATCGATTTAGAAGAGGTGGTTTGGTTCAACCCAAATATCACCACACTTGAAGAAGGTTTGCCGTTCGTTGGTTTAAGTGCTGCCAACATCAATGACGCCAGTGAACGACTAGAGCGCTTTGCTCCATACTTAATGAAAGCCTTCCCGGAAACGACGGCTTCTAACGGAATCATTGAATCGAGCGTGGTCGACATCGACAAAATGAGGGCATGCTTGGAGGCGCAATACGATACTCAAATTCTTGGGCGTTTGATGCTTAAAAAAGACAGCCATTTGCCTATCTCAGGTTCAATAAAGGCGCGTGGCGGTATTTATGAAGTGTTGACACATGCAGAGAAGTTGGCGATTGAAGCTGGGCTTCTAAGTGAAAGTGATGATTACAGCAAATTGGTGAGTGAAGAGTTTCATCAGTTCTTTCAGCAATACAGTATTGCCGTAGGTTCGACAGGGAATCTGGGCATGTCTATCGGCATCATGAGTGCAAAACTCGGTTTCTCTGTGTCGGTTCATATGTCGGCAGATGCAAGAGAGTGGAAGAAGAACAAACTGCGTTCTCACGGCGTGAATGTAGTGGAATATGAGCAAGACTACGGTGTTGCTGTTGAACAAGGGCGCAAAGAAGCGGAAAAAGACCCAACTTGTTTCTTTATTGATGATGAAAACTCTCAAACCTTGTTCTTGGGTTATTCCGTTGCTGGCGAACGCTTAAAGCAGCAGTTTGATGAGATGGGCATTGTCGTTGATTCGAACCACCCGTTGTTTGTTTACCTACCATGTGGGGTAGGCGGAGGTCCTGGTGGTGTAGCGTTTGGCTTGAAGATGGCTTTTGGTGACCACGTTCATTGTATCTTTGCGGAGCCGACACACTCTCCGTGTATGCTGCTTGGTGTGCATACGGGCTTGCATGATGGTATTGCAGTGCAAGATCTTGGTATCGACAACATTACTGCCGCTGATGGTCTAGCGGTAGGGCGTGCGTCTGGTTTTGTAGGACGAGCAATGGAAAGACTTCTTGATGGTTACTACACCATGACGGATGAGCGCATGTATCATCATCTAGGTGAGCTAAGTGAACAAGAAGACATTCGTTTAGAGCCTTCTGCACTAGCGGGCATGATGGGGGCAGTGCACGTTTCACAAGACCAAGCTTACCAAGCTCGAATGCAATTTAGTGAAGATAAGATGAAGAACGCTATTCACCTAGTTTGGGCGACCGGTGGCGGCATGGTACCGGAAGAGGAAATGTCGGCTTATCTGGCCAAGTCAGGTCGTTAACGAATTTTGCACTTGTTATGGGAACAGCGAGAGCAAAAGAAAAGGGCTCATCAATTGATGAGCCCTTTGTCTATTTGAATCCCAGTATTACAGAGATTGTAATAGCTGGTGGTAACGACCTTTTTCTGCAAGCAGCGCTTGGTGGCTACCTTGTTCGATGATCTCGCCTTGTTCCATCAAACAGATGTTGTCCATGCTTTCCAGCTCAATCAAACGGTGAGTAATGAATACGACCGTTCTATTGGTGAAGTGTTGCTTGAACAATTCCATCACTGTTTGCTCAGTACGTTTGTCTAGACCTTCTGTTGGTTCATCAAGCAGTAGGATAGGAGCGTCACGCAATAGAGCGCGAGCAATACCAATACGACGCTTCTCACCACCAGACAGTTGACGACCGCCGTCACCTAGCCAAGCATCCAGTCCTGGTTCGTCTAACAGATTCGCCAAGTCCACTTTAGTCAGAATATCAGCCAGCTGTTCATCCGTTGCTTCTGGAGCTGCAAGCAATAGGTTGTCACGCAGTGTGCCATTAAGCACATCCACACGTTGGCTAACTACTGTGATTGCAGCGCGGAGATCGGATTCGCTCCAATCTTGCAAAGGCGCACCACCGATGCTCACTTGACCTTGGTTTACATCCCAGTAGCGACAAAGCAATTGAATAAGCGTTGATTTACCTGAACCAGTTTGACCAACAATCGCCGTTTTTGAGCCCAGTGGCAGTGATAGCGTGAGATCTTTTAGTACTTTTTGCTGACCATCAGGGTAGGTGAAATCTACCTTGCTGAACTCAATATCTAACGGCTTATCTTCGCGTTTAGAAGGTTCTGGGAAGATAACGTCTGGTTCCGCTAAGGTGATTTCGTTCAATCGACGTGCTGAAGTCAGTGTTTGACCTAGGTATTGGAAAGCACCAGCAATTGGCATCAGAATTTCAAAGCTCGCCATGGTGGCAAATGCGAACAGCGCAATCCAAGGATCTGGCGCACGACCACCAACGCCATCCGCAGCAAACCACAGCATAGCAACGAGCGTTAAACCATTCGCTAGCATCAGCAGACCAGAAGCCATACCCGTTAGGTTAGCGTTGACGAACTGGTTGGATAACAGTTGTTTTTGCTTCTCTAGAATTACGTTACGGTAACGCTCTTCTGCACCGAATAGGCTCAGTTCGCTGTAACCTTGAAGCCAGTCCAGTGTCGCCACTCGCAGCTGCGCTTTATTTTGTGTTAGATGTTCGCCGTTATGTTTGCCCAGTTTGTAGAACAGTACCGGCCATACCAACAGCATCACAGTCAGGATACCGCCAAGCAATAGGGCAAGATGCCAGTCAAAGAAAGCAAGTACTGCGGTTAGCGATAAGATACCGAATACGCCAACAATCACAGGACTGATAAGACGCAAGTACACATGGTCCATTGCATCTACGTCTGCCACTAGGCGGTTCAGTAGATCCGCATCACGCATGGTAGAAACGCGGCCAGGGATCAGCGGCGCAAGCTTCTTGAAGAAGAAGATGCGTAGATCAGTCAGTAGCTTGAAGGTTGCATTGTGGCTAACAACACGTTCGCCCCAGCGGCCAGCAGTACGCGCCATCGCAGCACCACGAACACCTGCGCCAGGCAGCATGTAGTTAAAGGTTTCACGAGCAATGGTCAAACCCGCTACAGCCGCCGCAGAGATAAACCAACCGGATAAGGTGAGTAGGCCAATAGAAGCGGCCAGCGTTAGAAACGCCAGAAGCATACCGAGTGACAAACCAAACCAGTGCTTTTTATACAGTTTTAGATAAGGGAGTAAATCACGCATCTAAGTTCCCCTTGTCTGATTCACGTTGAGCTAGGTTGGCAGCCAACATTTCTTTAAATAAACCATCTTGTGAAGCCAACGTTGCGTAATCGCCACGTTGAACGATTTGACCCTCTTGCATAACCAGAATCTGGGAAACATTCTGCAGCGGCGCAAGTTGGTGAGTGATCATCAAGTTAGTGGTGGACTCGGTGTATTTACCGATGCCTTCCATAACCAATTTCTCACTTCGAGCATCCAAGCTGGCAGTTGGTTCATCAAGCAACCAAAAACGACCGTTTTGTAGCATCGCACGAGCAAGTGCAAGACGTTGTGCCTGACCAACAGATAAACCACCGGAGCGGTCAGAAATTTGGTAATCCAAGCCATGCATTTCAACAAACTCTGCGGCGTGGGAGTCGTTGAGTACTGAATGGACTTGTTGGTCTTGAATATCTTGTTTACCTAGAGTGACGTTGTCACGAATGCTCCCGTGCAAAAGCATTGGGTTTTGACCAATCCAACTGATGGTTTCGCGCCATGTCGCCAAATCCAACTCGGAAAGTTCACAGCCGTTAATCTTTAAGCTGCCTTTGTATGGCATAAAACCAAGAATGGTATTTACTAAGCTGGTTTTACCTGCACCACTGGGACCAACTAATGCGGTGCTTTGGTTCGCTTCTAGCGAGAAGGATAGGGGACCAGCAAGTTGCTTACCTTCAGAGCTGAAGATAACAAGGTCTTGAGCTTCGATATGAATCGCTGCGTTTTGTTCTACAGCCTTGTTGCCGTCTTTTACTTGGTCTACATCTAGCTCTAGAAATTCAACAATGCTTTCTGCTGCGCCAACTGCTTGTTGCTTCGCATGGTAGAAGGTACCAAGGTCACGCAACGGCTGATAGAACTCAGGCGCAAGGATCAGAATAAACAAACCGGCGAAGAGGGTTACGCCAGCGCCGTAATAGCCGAAGTTAAGTTCACCGATGTAGCTGAAACCGAAGTATACCGCAGTAATCGCAATTGAAATCGAAGTGAAGAACTCAAGCACGGCAGAAGATAGAAAGGCAATCTTCAAGACATCCATCGTACGTGTACGGAAGACTTCTGATGCCCCTTTTAATGTTTCGGTTTCTGACTTAGTGCGATCGAACAAACGAATCGTTGTCATCGCTTGTAAGCGGTCGTAGAAATGCCCAGAAAGACGTTGTAGCGCTTTGAAGTTCTTGCGGTTTGCGTCAGCGGCTTTCATACCCACCAAGGCCATAAACATTGGGACCAATGGCGCAGTTACTAGGAAAATTAAACCCGCTGCCCAGTTAATAGGGAAGACCACTACCAGAATGATGAAAGGCACCAATACAGACAACGACATTTGTGGAAGGTAGCGAGAGAAGAAATCTTGCATGTCTTCTACTTGTTCCAAAATCAACGTTGCCCAACTACCGGCAGGCTTGCCTTTGATGTAAGCGGGACCAAGTTGGTGGACTTTATCGAGAATCAGTTGGCGAATGTAAACGCGGATCTGTTCGCCGCAACGGTAACCGGCAATTTCGCGCCCCCAAGTACAGGCCGCGCGACCGACAACGGTGACACCCAACCCGACGAAGTGCCAAACAAGTTCACTCTTGTCGACATGCTCGATAATTAATTGGTGAAGAATGGAGGCGAGCAGGGCTGCTTGAGCCAATAAAAACACGCTTGATAGTACGCCTAGGCCTATCGCAACCATCAGCCAGCGCTTGGCCAACTTACTCTGTTGCTTAAGCCACTTATTCAAGCTGCTTTGCTTTTTCTTATCCATTGTGAAGGCTTAATGATAATTGTTTTAATGAGGCGGTAGTATACAAAAGAAAACCCAGCGGGAATACCGCTGGGCTTTAAGGATATGACACAAATGTGAAAAGTTATTTGTCAGTAAGCGCGTCTAGGAAGCGTTCTGCATCCAATGCTGCCATACAACCTGTACCAGCAGAAGTAATCGCTTGGCGGTAGTTATGGTCCATTACGTCACCTGCAGCAAACACACCTTCGATGCTAGTTTGTGTTGCATTACCTTCAAGGCCGGATTGAACGATGATGTAACCATCTTTCATGTCTACTTGGCCTTCGAAGATTTGCGTGTTTGGCTGGTGGCCGATCGCGATGAATGCCCCCATTACTGCCAGATCCTCAGTCGCACCGCTGTTAACATCTTTGATGCGAACACCTGTTACGCCCATGTCGTCGCCTAGAACTTCATCTAGTGTGCGGTCTGTGTGAAGAACGATATTGCCGCTTTCAACCTTATCCATCAGACGTTTTACAAGGATCTTCTCTGCGCGGAATGAATCACGACGGTGGATCAGATGAACTTCTGATGCAATGTTTGATAGGTAAAGCGCTTCTTCAACTGCCGTGTTACCACCGCCCACAACCGCCACTTTTTGGTTGCGGTAGAAGAAACCATCACAAGTTGCACAAGCTGAAACGCCGCGACCTTTAAATGCTTCTTCAGATTCAAGACCTAGGTATTTTGCTGATGCGCCAGTAGAGATGATCAACGCATCACAAGTGTATTCACCAGAGTCACCTTTCAGACGGAATGGACGTTGAGACAGATCCACTTCGTTGATGTGATCGAACACGATTTCTGTTTCGAATCGTTCTGCGTGCTCTTTCATGCGTTCCATCAAACCTGGGCCAGTAAGACCTTCTGCATCACCAGGCCAGTTTTCTACTTCAGTTGTGGTCGTTAGCTGACCACCTTGCTGCATTCCCGTTACTAGCACAGGGTTTAAGTTAGCACGCGCTGCGTATACTGCTGCGGTGTAACCTGCTGGACCAGAACCAAGAATTAATAATTTACAGTGTTTTACGTCGCTCATTATGGCTCCATAGAGGGCTGAACATTTCTCCCGATTGTATGGAAATTCTTAGTGCTTTAAAAGCATAAACGAAAGGAGCGGATCGAATTATTGGTTATAGGTTAGAACTTGCTGATGTTTATGGAGAGGCGTTTCAGACTAGAATAAAATTCTGTTTATAGTAGAGAGTTCTAGTTTCAAATGCTGCGCAAGCTCCGTTCTGAATGTTTAAACTGCTGTTGATGTTAATTGTAGTGCTAAGTGTCGTTTTTTCTTTTTTGTTGAAGCTATCAACGTCAAATTCTGGTAATTGCAGAATATTTGCGTATCCTAAGATGTAAATTAAATGTTAATTCAAACAAGCTAAATGTGCCTCATTAAAGGAGCCAATGATGTTACATTCACGAGAGAACACCCTACATTTAACTCAGCTCAGCATGGCAGCGATTGAGCAACTTTCTCCTTCCTTCGAAGGTTTACCTCGTACTGAACACGCTGACGGCCAATATCGTCTTCGCCGTTACTCGGTGGTGGGGTTCGAAAATGGTCAGGTAGTCGATTTAAACAAAAACAGCTTTGTACAATCTTCTGATATCAACCGTTTCCAAGGTGATGTCATTCGTCAGTTTGAGCCGATTGAAAAAGGAATTCTTTCCAGTGAAGGTTTCCGAGAAATGTGTGAGCTGTTTGTTAACGCAAACCACTTACCAAACGGCCAGGAAATCGAAATCCACCAAATTCGAATCACTGCAATCTACGATGAAACACAAGTTGCTCCGGAAGGGGTGCACCAAGATGGTTTTGATCACATCGCATTAGTTGGTGTAGGGCGTCACAACATTATGGGTGGTGACATTATGCTTTATAGCAGCCACAACCAAGCGCCTTTCTTCCGTAAAGTGCTGGAGAATGGGGAAGTAGCAATGCTGGCAGACAGCAAACTGTGGCACAACGCGGTGCCAATTCGCTCAGTGATTAATGACCAAGAAGGTCATATGGATGTATTTGTACTGACAGCGACGGACAAACGAAATGAACTTCAATCTTAATCAGATCCGAGAACAATTTCCCGCACTGGCGCAATACCACAATGACCGCCCAGTGACCTTTTTTGATGGACCCGGTGGTTCACAAGTGCCGCAGTCGGTACTAGACAGCATGATGAGCTACCTTGGACGATTCAATTCGAACCTTGGTGGGCACTATTTCTCAAGCCAAGCGACGGTTGATGTAATGCAATCGGCTCGCGAATCGGCACAAGCTCTGCTAAACGCACCGTCCTCTGGCAATATCGTGTTTGGCGCGAATATGACCTCGCTGACATTCCAGCTAAGTCGCGCTATTAGTCGAGATTGGAAAGAGAGCGATGAGATCATTGTTTCAGCTCTCGACCATTACTCTAACGTGTCGAGTTGGCAGCAAGCGGCTGAAGACAAAGGCGTGGTGGTTCACCAAGTCAGAATTAATGAAGAAGATTGCACGCTAGATCTTGCGCATCTTCAGAGCTTGTTGAATGAGAAAACGCGTTTAGTGGCGGTGACTTACGCATCGAACACCACCGGCTCGATTGTTGATATGCACCAAGTGGTCAAAATGGCACACAGTATCGGCGCTCAAGTTTATGTGGATGCCGTGCATTATGCGCCGCACCATCTAGTCGATGTGCAAGCATTAGGATGTGATTTCCTTGCTTGTTCTGCTTATAAGTTCTTTGGGCCCCATGTCGGCATCGCTTACATCGCCGATCAATGGTTGCACGCAATCAAGCCTTATAAAGTTGAGCCTGCAACCAATATTGGGCCAGGACGTTTTGAAACGGGCACGCAGAGCTTCGAAGGTTTAGCTGGCGTGACTGCTGCTATCGAATACCTAGCGCAATTTGGTGATGAAGGTGCATCACTTCGTCAGCGTCTAGAGCAAAGTTATGCTTTGTATAATCAGCATGAGCAGCAATTAAGTGCGCATTTCTTGCAGCGCTTGAGTGCGCTTGATGGGGTGAATCTGTTTGGTATTAACAATGAAAGTAGCCAACTGAGAACGCCAACGTTCGCGCTTACGTTTGATAAATACTCCCCAGAGTTCATTGCTAAGACATTGGGTGAGCACAATCTCTGCGTTTGGAACGGCCACTTCTATGCGCTAGGACTCGTTCGCCAACTGGGTTTAGAAGAATTGGGTGGCGTGGTGCGAATTGGTTGTATGCACTACAACACAACCGCAGAGATCGATATGTTGTTTGATGTGTTAGAGAGCATACTCGACGCGTAATCATCGACGATTCCACAAATCAAAAGCTCGAGCACTTGGCTCGAGCTTTTTTGTTTTTTATAGAGTGAAGAAAGGCTTATTCGCTCACTTCAACCTCATAAGAGGTGAACTTACGCACGTTGATCACGCCAGTATCAAAGATCAGGTATTGGCCTTTAATGCCTTGCAGCGTACCCGTAACAACTGGGTTTTTATCGAAGTTGTGCGAAGTAATTTTGGTAGGGTGCTGCTGAACTGGGTAGCTTAGAGAAGTGATGCTTTCGCTTAACACTTCAATTGCGTCATCGCCATATTGCTGTTTAATCTCAGCGATTTTATCTTCCACTAATGGCAGCAGTTCTGCGAAGCGTTCTTGCAGCTCAATTGGCTCACCATCGCCCTTAAGTAGCGTTCGCCAGTTTGTCTTATCGGCAATGTGTTTTGCTAGCTCGATTTCAATCAAGCCAGAGATATGACGAGTTTTTACTTTGAATATAGGCAGACCTTGTGTCGCGCCTTGATCGATCCAACGGGTCGGAATTTGCGTGTGGCGCGTGATGCCCACTTTTAAACTCGAAGTATTCGATAGGTAAACGAAGTGGTTCACCATGCAGTTCTCTTCACCCCACTGCGGCTCACGGCAGGTGCCTTGTTCGTAGTGGCAAGTTTCTGGCTTCATGATGCACATGTCGCAACTCGCCAACTTCTTCATGCAAACAAAGCAGTGGCCTTGAGAGTAGCTCTTCTTGGTTTTCTTACCACAAGAACAACAATAGATGTTACCTGTGTGAGTTAGGGTGAGGGTTCTTCCAAGAAACGGACTCAAATCCACTTCTTCTTCACCCACTGGCAGTCGGTAGCTTACTGCACCATCTAGAGAAGCACGCATTTTGTTTAGCGTGCCTGTAGCAATTATTGACATGACATTACTCATTATTGTGTTTTTGACCAGTATATACCGAAGTAAAGAAGAGAGGCAGAAGAAAGCGGCGCTGAAGTGGAATTGAAGCGTGTTCGCTGCCTTTTTAAACACCCACCTCTGAGCAGCGTGAAATGCTTCGCAAATAAGAATTAGCGAGAACATTCTTACAGACTTGAACCAAAATCACATTTAGTTTGTAAGGGAGGTGTATTGAAAACGAGAGTGTGAATCAAAAATCACTTTTTAGCTTGATAAATAACTTTATTTGAATTGTTAAAAAACTTTCAGTACATTGCACTATATAAACAGTACAGTAGTCAGTAACTAGGTCTATCATTATGAAGTGGATACATAAATTAATCTTTGCATTGTCGATATGCACCATCAGTTTAGTGGCGCTATACAGTTTGCTTGGTGATACTCGTAAACTGGTTGTGACCCCAGACTTGTTCAATATCCACGTAACAAACGATGCAGTTGCTGGTGGCCTTAGCGAGTCTGACATTACCTACCAGAATCACAGCTTGGTGTTGAACTGTGATTTGAAAGAGAGCAAATATGCATGGCCATACTGCGGAATCTCAGTCTACACCGATGTAAAGGAAGCAACGAAAGGGCTCGATCTTTCGAGTTACCATACCGTTCGTCTTAAAGTCCGCTATGAATCGGCAGGGAATGGAGAGAATCCAAGTAAGAACTTACGTTTGTATTTGAGAAACTTTAACTCGGCTTACTCAGATCCAAATGATGAGTACACCATTAAATACAATGGCATGCAGTTTTCTCCCTCAGATTTTAGTGAGATCATCGAAATTCCAATTGCAAACCTTCAGGTGATGACATGGTGGTTGAATGACAACGATGTCGCGATTGAACATTCTGCACCGGAGTTCTCCAATATCACTCGAATTGATATCGCAACTGGAGCGGGGGCGGCACTCGGTAAACATAAGATCGTTATCGACAAGATTGAGTTTGAAGGCGCATATGTAGAGCAGTCGACACTGTTGTTCGCTTTGTTATTCTCATGGATGGCGCTGGGTTTAGCATTCTCACTACAAGAAATGCGTAAAAATAAAATCGCATACAACAAAGCACGGAAACGCCACCGCCATTTAGAGAAGGTGAATTCGACGCTTCGTACACAAAATTATGAATTTGCGGAACTGGCTCATCGCGATGCTTTAACTGGTGCGATGAACCGTCACGCGGTACAAAGTTGGCTAGAGCAGCAAGCACGACAAGTTCGATGGGGGCATGACTCGTTCTCCATTCTTTACATGGACTTAGATAAGTTTAAACGTGTTAACGATAAGTATGGCCATCAGATGGGCGATGATATCTTGCGAGAGTTCGTGATGGTGATTGCAAGCTCAATCCTACCTGAAGACCGTCTTGTTCGTTGGGGAGGGGAAGAATTTGTGGTCTTCTGCCCGAACACGAATATCGAACAAGCCGTTAAAAAAGCGGAATTGATCAGAGAGAATGTTGAGAAGCATCTTTGGGTGCATGGTGAGCTTTTGACGTGCAGCATTGGTGTTGCTCAAATGCAGAATGAGCGTGTTTCTGAAACCATGGCGCGTGCCGATGAAGTTTTGTATTTAGCCAAACGTAACGGCCGAAATAGAATAGAGGTGAACTACGGTATGCAAAAGCAATCTGAAGCGGCAATTGAGGCTTCATAGAAAAAAGGTGGCCGACCGACCACCAAAAGGGAACTGCTGAACATGACTAGGGGGTAGTAGTTAGGTATTCGGGTGATTACCAAGGACAGCAGCCGTAGTGCTAGTTTGAAAAGAGAGCGGCGTTTAAACGTCGCTCTCTTTATTTTGTTCAGGACAATGTTTTATCAAAACCGTGTGTTTACCAGAACAACCAAGCGAATAGCGTCAGTGCACCGATACATGCAACGTTCAGCACCATACCGATTCGCATCATCTCTTTCTGTTTGATATGACCCGTCGCAAATACAATTGCGTTAGGTGGCGTTGCTACTGGCAACATGAACGCACATGATGCAGCTACAGCAATCAGTGCTGACAGAATGACTGGCGATAGACCAAGCGCTTCTGCAATGGTGGCAAATACTGGCACCAATAGCGCCGCACTTGCTGTGTTACTTGCAAACTCTGTTAAGAAAACAACAAACGCAACCACAGATAGAATCGTAAGTAGTACGCCTGCTTGCTCTAGGAAACCAGCTAGGCCGTTAGCCAAGAACACGCTTGTACCTGTTGCTTTAAGGACGTTACTTAGACAGATGCCGCCGCCGAACAGGATCAAAACACCCCAGTCAGTCGTCTTTTCAATGTCTTTCCACTCTACAGCGCGAGAAGCACCAAGCAAAAGAATCGCACCAATCGCCACCAAAGTATCGAACTTCGCGAAGCCGCCCAGCATGGCGTTAATTGGTTTGCTGAAAATCCAGAATGTTACTGTTAATAGGAAAATCGCTAAGGTGATCTTCTTGCCGTTTGTCCACTCAACAGGCTGGTGGTCAAGTTCAAAAGTGTGGCTTAAATCTGGCTTTGTCATGGTGTAAAGCACCAAGATCGCGATAGGCATGAGAATCAAAGAAATTGGTAAACCCAGCTCCATCCACTCTGTAAAGTTCAAACCGACTTCTGCAGCTGCGATAGCATTCGGTGGGCTACCTACTAACGTTGCAATACCACCAATCGACGCACTGTAAGCGATACCAAGTAGCACGAATAGGTAAGTGCTGTGACTCTTCTTCGCATCTAGTTTGCTCATTACACCAAGAACCAAAGGCAGCATCATCGCAGTTGTTGCCGTGTTAGAGATCCACATTGATAGACCCGCGCTCACACCAAACAACATGAAGACCGCGACAGACATTTTACCGCGCGCAATCAGCAATACCTTGTCGGCAATCGCTTGATCGAGTTTTTGCTTGTGAAGCGCGGCGGCGAGTGCGAAACCACCCAAGAACAAGAAAATGATCGAGTTGGAGAAGTTGTTCAGTGCGGCTTGGGTATTGAATACGCCTAAGAACACCGCGAGTAACGGGATTAATAGGGCCGTGATGCTTACGTGAATGGCTTCCGTCAACCAAAGTACGGCAACGAAAATCAAAATACATAAGCCGGTTACGACTTGAGGCTCAAAGGGTAAGGTGTTGAACAGAATAGCGAATAGCAGGACATTAGACGTCAATATCATGCTGTTGCGTGTGAAGAACCAGTTCTTCAATGTCACAGCGAGTGCGGTCATGGTTGTGCTCCTTTTGCATTGCCTTAGTGTTGGTTTTTTATGGCAAAGTAACTGACTTGTAGTTATTTATTAATTTAAATGTTACTGCGAATGCGAAAGGGTGTTTTGTCTGAATCGGCGGCGGAATAAGAAAGTGTGAGGTTGAGAATTGGAAATGGGTAGAAATCTACCCATTTACTTTTAATGAATTGTTATCGCGGTGTTGTATTGAACAAGGATGTTGAAAGAAGCGACACTTGGCTCGACTCACTGAACCGGGATATTGCGTTCGTTGTCGATGGCTTCCTGCTTTTCTTCCACTGCAACGATTGGCTCTTGAGGGCCAAGGAAGCGCGGTTGCGTATTCATGATGTACAAGTCCAAAAATGCTTTCACGCGGGCCATCAGTTCACGTGTTCTCATATTGAGTTTCTGCTTACTCGCTGTTGGGCCCGCTACGGCCAAACACTGTGCATCGATATTATAAGCATCAGCAATAAACAGAGCACGCTCACAATGGAATCGTTGTGTGACAATCAAGAAACGCTCGGAGGCGAAAATCTTTTTAGCGCGCACGATCGAGTCTAAAGTACGAAATCCTGCATAGTCGAGATGAATCACTTCTTCTGGCACACCAGCTCTGAGTAAATCGCGCTTCATCGTCCAAGGTTCATTGTAAGAGCGATGTGCGTTGTCTCCACTCAACAAAAACTGCTTCACTTTTCCTTGTTTGTACAGCTCGATAGCGGCGTTGATTCTGTGGGTGTAATAAGTATTAAGGATTTTCCCAATGTACTTACTGGTGCCAAGTACGACTGCGACTTCGTGCTCTGGTACTTGTTCGTAGTCGGTGAAGATTTCTTCTTGCGCTTGCAGCACGACCCAACGGTCAATGGCGATAACGGTGACCAAGAGGCCGAGTAAAGAGATCGACAAAACCAAAGCCAGACGCTTCCATGAGAACTTGAGCTTCCAGTTTGACTTTATGCGAGAAAACAGCAAAACGTTCGATGTCCTTATTTCAATGTGTATCCCTCATCATATCTGATAGAAATGAAAAGAGAGAAGCCCATTTATGCCAAAATATGGTTAGGATGAGAAAAAAAAGCATAAAAAACAAAAGCCCCCGCAATGCGAGGGCTAAATATTATACAAAGCGTAGCAAAATTTAGAATGCTGTGCGTTTGTAACGACGGTAAACCGGCTGCCAGAATGCTTGGTCAATGGCATCGTTTAGCGCTTCATCGGTGATTTCTAGCGCAACGCCTTGTTCAATTGCTTTCTTCGCTACAGCGAATGCAATCTTCTTCGATACCAAGTGAATTTCTTCTAGTGGCGGAAGTAGGGCACCGTTGCCGTTGATAGCCAATGGCGAACATGTTGCCAATGCACGGCTTGATTCCATCAACATTTCGTCCGTTACGCGCTTCGCATTCACTGCTAGTACACCGAGACCAATACCAGGGAAGATGTAGCTGTTGTTACATTGTGCGATTGGGTAAGAGCGACCTTCATGAACCACTGGCTCAAATGGGCTACCAGTTGCTACTAGTGCCTCACCGTTTGTCCAACGAATGATGTCGTTTGGTGTTGCTTCTACGCGGCTCGTTGGGTTCGATAGTGGGAACACGATCGGACGCTTGCAGTGCTTGTGCATCTCTTTGATCACTTCTTCGCTGAAGAGGCCTGGAGCACCCGATACACCAATCAGTACAGTAGGCTTAGCGTTGTGCATCACATCAAGAAGTGAGAAGCCATTTCCTTCATTTTCCCACTTCTTCGTGTTATCGAACTTCTGAACTAGGCGCTGTTGGAAATCAAGAAGGTTAGGCATGCCCTCTTGCAATAGACCCCAACGGTCAACCATGTAAACTTGTGAACGTGCTTTCTCATCAGAAATCCCTTCCGACACCATTTGCGCGATGATCGCTTCTGCGATACCACAACCTGCTGAGCCAGCACCCAAGAAAGTAATACGTTGATCAGATAGCTTAGTACCTGCCGCTTTACATGCTGCAAGTAGAGAACCTACGGTTACCGCCGCTGTACCTTGAATGTCATCGTTGAAACAACAGATGCGGTCTTTGTAGCGCTCTAGAAGTGGCATTGCGTTTTTCTGTGCAAAGTCTTCGAACTGGATCAGGGCATCTGGCCAACGGCGTTGTACTGCTTGGATAAACTCTTCAACAAACGCATCGTAATCTGGACCAGTGATACGTGGATGACGCCAACCCATGTACATAGGATCTGCTAGACGTTGCGGGTTGTTAGTACCCACATCCAGTACGATTGGTAGTGTGTAAGCCGGGCTAATACCGCCACACGCTGTGTACAGAGAAAGCTTACCGATTGGAATACCCATGCCGCCGATACCTTGGTCACCCAAGCCCAAGATACGTTCGCCATCCGTTACCACGATAACTTTAACGTTGTGGTTTGCTGCGTTGTTTAGCAGGTCATCGATACGATCACGGTTCGGGTACGAGATAAACAGACCACGACCACGACGGTAGATGTTTGAGAAGTTCTCACACGCTGCACCAACGGTTGGTGTATAGATGATCGGCATCATCTCAGAAATGTGGTTTTGAACTAGGCGGTAGAATAGCGTTTCGTTCGTGTCTTGGATGTTGCGTAGGTAAATGTGCTTGTCCATGTCACTTTCAAAGCTTTTGTACTGTTGGTACGCACGCTCTACTTGTTCTTGGATGGTTTCAGTCGTCTCTGGTAGAAGACCTTCCAAGTTGAATGAACTACGTTCTTCTCCGGAGAACGCACTGCCCTTGTTCAAAAGAGGGGTCGCTAAAAGAGCCGGACCCGCATATGGGATATAGAGTGGGCGCTTGTCGTTGTTCATTGGGTGCCTTAAATGTAGGGTTGAAGGATGCGTGCAAAATTCTAACGGGTTCACTATTTAGTTGTAAACATTCGTTGATGTACATCAACGTAATGTCGCAAAAAAATCCAATTACCGACGAAAATATCGTCACTGAAACGATAATACTGTCATTAATTAGTCAGAAGCGATTCCTAAAGCAGGAATTTCTCACTCAGGTATAATGCCTCGCAATCCATTATCACGTTCTATCTTTTATGTCTCAATTACCTATCGATAGCTTACAAGCTGAATTTGACCAACTCGTGAATCACCACCATTTAGTGGTAGAAGCCGAAACCGGTTCTGGTAAATCCACACGGTTGCCGCTTTGGGCGGCCAATCACGGCCGAGTATTGGTGATTGAGCCACGTCGAATTGCTTGCACATCGTTAGCCGAGTTTCTTGCCGAGCAATCCGGCCAACCACTTGGTAAGAAGATTGGTTACGCGATTAAGCTTCATGCACACTACGATGAAAACACCAACGTCGTGTTCGTGACCCCCGGTGTTGCACTGCGTTGGTTCGCGGAAGACAAACTGGCTAGCTTCGATATCGTGATGGTGGACGAATTTCATGAACGCCGCTGGGACATTGATCTCCTTACGGCGATTTTAAAGCAAGAAAAACAGCACCGGTTGATTGTCACGTCAGCGACCTTAGAGGGTGAAAAACTGGCGAACTATTTGGATGCCAAACGGCTGCGATCGGAAGGTCGTTGTTTTCCTGTTACCGTTACCCATCGTTCACTGGATAGCCGTTACTTGCCGAACAAAAAGGGTTGCGAGAACGATGTTGTTCGCACGGTGAAAGAAGCTTTGGAAGACGAAGAGGGCGATATTCTCGTTTTCTTACCGGGTCGTAAAGAGATCACTCAATGTTCACAGATGCTGCAAAACCTTGATGATGTGATGGTCGTGAAGTTGCATGCATCGGTGAGTGATGAAGAGCGCCATCGTGCATTGACAGTACAAAAGCAACGCAAAGTGGTGTTGGCAACCAACGTCGCGGAAACCTCTCTGACCATTCCAAACATCCGCGTCGTGATCGACAGTGGTTTAGAACGCAGAACCGTGCAACGAAATGGACGCACAGCACTCACATTAACCAACATTTCTAAAGCCAGTGCGGCGCAGCGAATGGGGCGGGCAGGTCGTGTTGCTGAAGGGGCGTGTATTCGCTTGTTTGGCGAGCATGCTCCGTTGGAACTGGTGACGCCACCTGAATTGCACCGTGAAGAACTTGTAGAGCCAATGCTCGCTGCGGCTTGTTGTGGTTATAGACTTTCCGAACTTTCCTTCCTCGATTCTGCACCTGAAAAGTCACTCAACTCAGCACGTCAAACCCTGCAAGGGATGGAAGCGATAGACGAGCAAGGTGACATCACCGAACACGGTAAAAAAGTTTACCCTTTACCAATTGATGCCTTGTTTGCGGATTTAGTGACTCGTATCCAGACCAAATCAGAAAAAGAAGCAATGATCGACTTAGCAGCATCGCTTTCTGTACCAGCCCAATTGTATCAATTGCAAGGTGGGGAATCGGCGGAAGCATTAGCACAAGAAGAACCATTTGGCTGCGATGCCTCGTTGATGATTCGTTTGGTGCGAGGGGAGCAGCTTCCTGGCGTTAATGTTGATGTGAGCGTGCTTGATGAAGCGCAAGGTTTAGCAAAACAAATGCGAGAAGTGTTTGAATTGCCGGATCTTGAAGTCGCATCGCGATACAAACGTGATGAGTTGACCAAAGCCATTGCCACGTTACATCCAGAACTTGTATTTGTGCGCCGAGAACGACGTCGTGACGCGCTAGGCAATGGCTTGATGGAAATGATGGTCGGGCGTAATAGCCGTTTCCCCGAAAAAAGCGAAGCAGCATTGGTGCTAGATAGTCATAGCGTGCCCGGACGAGGCGTAAAGCAGACTCTTAACCTTGCCTCTGTAATGCTGCCCATTTCACTTAAGTTGTTGCGTGAATTAGAACTTGGCGAGTGGCAGCAAGGCGAAACCAATTATGAGGAAGAAGTGCCGCGCGCGACCATGCATTTGACCTATGCTGGGCGAACCATTTGCACGGAATTCCAAGCGCTTGAAGGTGGTGTCGCAGTTCAGTCCATCGTGGAGATGATTGAAGCCGAAACGCTACTTCCGGGTTTTGCCCCGTTAAGAAAACAGCAAATACAACATTGGAAGATTTATAACGCGCTTGGATTAAATCAAGAGCCTATCGATAAAGACACGCTTGATGGTTTGTCGTTTTCAACTTGGCTCGTGGAACAGTTAGAAACGCTTGGCGTGGAAAGCATGGAAGACATTGAACTGTTTGAAGCGGACGATATCCCATTCGAAGGCATTCCTGATTGGGAGTATCAGGACTTTGCAGAGCAATTTCCGCTTAAACTGCTGTTGGCTGAATTAAAACTCGACGTGGAGTACTTCGTGTCTCGCAAGTTGGTTCATGTTATTTATACCGATGGCAATCGAAAGGGGGACCCTAAACGCTGGGAGCTACCTCGTTGGTCTGGTTGGAAAGTGCAGTACAAAAAAGCCAGTCGTGTGCTGGATGTGAAATAAGGCAATTCATAACCCGGAACGATAATTGCTTTAATCAGTTTCCCTTGCAGTTTATGACCTAATTTTTAGGTGATAAGGAATGAATTTGCCGCTCCTCTTGAGCGACGTGAAGGAAAACGATGAAATATAAAGTAATTCCATTCTTGTTGTGTCCCGCATTGGCTTACGGAAAAAACATTGCACAGATTTCAACTTATGAAGACAACTACGTATTAGGTACATACACCACCGACATCAATCAAAACGCTTACAACGAACTCGGTTCTGAAATGGACTCGCTGCAACAGTTTGAAGTTAAGTTTCAGATCTCAGCTTCGATCCCGTTTTACCGATTCAGCTCTGGCACCGCGTTAATGGGCGCATACACGCAAAAGTCTCTCTGGCAACTCGCTAACTCTGACATTTCCTCTCCGTTCAGAGAGACCAATTACAAACCACAAGTGTTCTTGGCTCACCAATCAAACATGCTGTTATTTAACCACTTAGAGTTAGGTTACAAGCATGAATCAAACGGCCAGTCGAGTAAGCTTTCTCGTAGCTGGGATCGTCTTTATCTTGCTGCTGAGCGTTTCTCCGGTCCAGTTGAATACGGTGCGCATACTTGGTGGGTCGTCACCACAGAAAATGACGACATGGAAGACTACTATGCACCCTATGAATTGTGGGCGAAGTTCTATACTGGCGCTGGTGTGTTTAATACCCGAGGCTTCTACAACTTTGCCGATGACAAAGGTGGCGTAGAATTGGGGTACACCTTGTACTTTAATGACATCTTAGGTTTGTATGTTCAGGGCTACCATGGCTATGGTGAAACCTTGATTGATTATGACCATTCACAAACCCGTATTGGACTGGGAATCAAGTTGGTTAACCTCTAGTACCGATTTGCTTCTTCTCCTTGCGGGAGCGTGCTTTTAGTTTGGCGTTTAAAATATTAATCAATTGGATGCGTATATATGGCGAAGCTGTACATCATTTGTTACAAAGCTGGTTTTAATATTTCCTTTTGAGGTTAAATTAAGGCATAAAAGACCATTGTTTTATATCCTATTGCTATATCAAAGTAATTGAACGATATTTTGTATACCTCAGTTCAGAGTGTCGAGGCATAGGATGGAGCAACAAGGAAAGACATGCATTGAATTCGACTACACAAGCTTCCTAGGAGCAACGGGAAGTAAGAAGTGGACCTTTTTGGAGGCCTTCGCCACCATCGCTCCCATTTTTGGTCTGATGTGGAAACAGAACATCGCGGAATTAAGCCAACCAGAGGATCGCCTTTGGGATGCTGCCTTAAAATCGATGTCTTCACGTCAGAGCGATGAATCCAATCTAGTGATGTTGGTGAAGCTAGCAAAACATGAAGGGATCCATGAACTACGTGTGGTTATGCCTTATTCGTTAGACTCAAAGCAGATTGAGTACATTGAATCTCGAAGCAAACTAAAAGTAGAAACTGCCGAGCAAGATGTGCTGAATTTGAAGTTCTAACACTAAAGCTATACCTTCCCCCAATCAAAAAAGCGATCGAGTATTCGGTCGCTTTTTTATTACCTATTGTAAACCTGAGAACCAATGCTGTGTTTTGGCTTAGCTCCCTTTTGTATTCGGTTTTTACTCAGCGTTGAGCGAGTAAAGCTTAATCAATCAAACCGTATTCTTTGCTCAAGATTTCGATGATCTCTGCTTTCGGATTATTGCTCAACTTGATTGGCTGCCCTGTGATTTTTTCTGCGATGCCGATATACGTGCGAGAGATGTCCATCAAAGACTCTACTGGCAGATCGTTATCACGAGCAAGAGCTTCACGCTCGGGCATGCGCTCTTTGTTAAGCAGAATATCAGGATCAGGGAAGTGGTTTAATAAGAACTGACGGAAACCTTCTTTCGAGTTTTCAACGATGTTTCCGGCTTGGTATTCTTTTGTATCCCAAATACGTGACGAATCAGGCGTACCTACTTCATCCATGTAAATTAGCTTTTCGTTACCGGCAGCGTCGTGCACATAGCCAAACTCAAACTTAGTATCTACGAACGTTTGGTCAACGGCTTCAAGCGCATCGCTGATCACATTAAAGCCTTCTTTCAATAGCTTTTCGTATTGCGCAATGTCTTCTGCACTTGAGAAGTTGAAAGCTTCATAGTTCTCCACGATGTTTTGGCGAGTGATGTTCACGTCATCCGCTTCAGGAACGCTTGGAATACCTTTCAAGATACCTTTAGTTGAAGGTGTCATTAGTAATTCAGGTAGGGCTTTATCTTTCTCAAGACCTTCAGGAAGCTCAATACCACAGAATTCACGCTCGCCATTTGCGTAGGCACGCCACATAGAACCCGTGATGTACTTACGGCAGATTGCTTCAATCTTCACTGGCTTCGCTTTTTGTACGATCCAAACGAATGGGTGAGGGATGTCCAAGATATGACTATCAGCAAGGCCGTTGTCTTTGAATAATTTGAACCAGTGGTTAGAGATCGCGTTGAGTGCCGCGCCTTTACCCGGAACGCCTTTGAGTCCACCTTCGCCGTGCCAGATACAATCGAATGCAGAGATACGGTCACTGATCACCATGATGGCCAGTGGGGCATCAGTAGCGACATCGTATCCTTTTTCTTTGATCAGTCGTGCGCTGTCTTCTTCAGTTAACCAGTAAACAGAGCGAACTTTTCCGCTGTGAACAGGCTTGTGGGTGCGAATTGGCAGGTCGTCATTGACGGCAAGTACTTGATTAGCAAGGCTCATTGCGACATTCCTATCATCTTAATCAAACGTCATAAAGAGAAGATATCCAGCGAAAAGAGCACGCTGAATAAATCGAATGAGGGCATCATACCAGAACTATTTTAACTCGCCAGAGAAAAAGCAAACGTTTGCTTTGATTCTAAATTAGCGAGGCAAGAAACGTAGATAGAAACTTTTGAAAAATGATTAAACAGTAAGAAGTCAATGTAGACTAACTCCAGTTCTTTTTTTGAGCAGTCGTCACCGTTGAATTCAACACTGACTCTTTTATTTGCGAGTGCTGCAGCTGTTGCGACCGAATACATGAGTTTTTCATACTCACTGTTAAGGTAGACGCGTGAGTAGTAACTACATTCAGAAAACTTGATGTAAGCAACAGATTTTCTCACTCGAAGGTGCTCGATTGTTAAATTTGACTTCGTTTGTCCTGCGTATATAGGCAAAGCACATAAGGTGCTTAATAAGTAAGCGAAGATTCTTTTCATTTTATATTCAAATATTAGTCTTAAGTAAATTAGCGTTTCTAAATATGGATGCGCAGTTAGAAGTCTTTATAACGAAACTTTAACTGGTACAATTCTACGTATATATAAGCATATTCTTGTGCGCGTAATTTAGTTCCTGAAATTGTGAATATACTACAATGAAAGACTTCTTGAATAAAGCATATTTGGCTTAAAGAGTTTTTTTGTTATTTTTGATAATAAGCTTTACTTAATGGCATTCTATATATTCCAGTAGGTTAATTTATGATAATTAAGACTTTTACTTTTCATTGTTCATGTGTAGAATTCATAAAATAGCATTAACTTATTAATTGGAATGATGTTCTATTTTTTGTTTTTTATGATTCTTCTCTAGGGGAGTGAGTGTTATAAAATTTAAAAAACATGACTTTATTTTCAAGTGAAATAAAGAGGCTTTTAAATGTCTAGATTGTTAATTACAGCGCTTTTGTCACTAACATCGTTTGCAAGTTATGGCAAATATACCTGTACAGGCGAGGTCAAAGGGGTGAGCATAGCTCCTCACACAGGTGATATTTTAGTTGAGAAATTAGGGCCTTTGAATTGGCCCAGGCTATGTCGAGTTGGCAGTGATTACAACGGAATAAGCCAAGAGACATGTAGAATAATCTACTCAACCCTGCTGACTGCACAAACAACGAATAAGGCTGTAACGCTCTGGTTCAACGATAAGGGGGATTGTACGGATTCAAGCCACAAACCTTGGGACTGGTTAAGAGGTTGGTATTTTGGGCCTAGACTAAATGACTGGGTGTTAGGTTTGGAAAGCTAGATATGAAAAACATCTTACTACTACTTTTATTATTTCCTCTGGCGGCAAACGCAAGGTATACAGCAAACTTTTCAGGTGAAGTAAAAGCGGTTCTAACTTACCCAGGAAATACTATTATTCTGATCCGAGTCGAAGGTATGCCCGATTCTCACCCAAAGTGCACTTTGACTGATTATATGGCTATCGACCCAGCAATATCGTCAGAGTCTCGCCAGCTCATTATGTCACGATTACTATTAGCATACTCAACTAAAGAGAAGGTAAACATCGGTTATGATAAAGAGAGCCATACGGATTCTTGCGTTGGAAATCGTATGAGAGTCCATCGGGTTGGCTAGATAACCTGAATTCACATCAAGTGCTTTTAATATGTACGGACAGAAACATTTGTTTCTCAATTTTAAAGTCGAGGAGATATGAGATGAGATCTTGGTGTTTAGTATTGACAGCTGCCTTTGTAATGCTTACATCTTTTTATACTTCAGCAGCTGCGGGGTGGTCTGGTAAATCAAAAGTTAAGAGTATGTACGTTCTAAACGAAACAACAGCGCTTATTAAGTTGGAAAGCTTCCAAAACCCCCATAACTGCAAAGTAAATTCGAGTGGAGATATCATTCTTAATCCACTCACCAATAAAACTTGGTTTACCGTTTTATTATCTGCTCAAATGGCGGGTAAAGAGGTGGATGTATACGTAAATGCAAGCTGTGGAAAAACACATTGGGTCGGACCAACGTTTGCGACTATCGGACATGTTCGCATTTTTTAACCTCGCCTGATAGTTTTTGTAAATCATAAACTCTAAAGAAAATAATAGGATCTCTTATCGTTCTACTTCTCTCAGCTGCCACTGCTGACACATATTGCAAAGGAAAGGTAGCTTATCTTGCTATCGGAAGGGGAGGGACCGTGTTAGTCAATGGTCCCGGAGGTTTACCAACTGTATATCTTTGTAATGTAAAACATAAGACCAACAACGTAGAGGTCGAGTCTTGCTCTTCGCTTAAGAGTTGGTCAGCAGCTAAAAACCTAAACTGGGTTTTTGCGAGTTAGAAGTGTGAAGACTTCCTCTTATTAAGTTGTTGCTCACGGTGCTTTTAACTTACCGTCTCCTACTTTGCTTCATTTGGAAAATTTCCCTTTGTGTCGAGAGCAAAGAAACCTGAGTGAAAATGATTGGCTTATTTTTTATATTCTCAAACACTAAATTAATCTTGGCTGATTTTTGCTATTTAATATGATTTTATCATTAATTAGTGTGTTATTTGTCATTTAAATTTTATGATAGTGTCGTTTGCGTTAGGGTTATATAATTTTTCATTTATTTTTTTTGATCTTTCCATGATATTGTATTTATCTAACTTATAGATTGCTGTATGATTTATGTATTCCAGTACATAAATCATGCGATTGATGAAGGCTTGTATCAATTACACTTTATCTTAGTACATTAGTTCTGTTCTCCTAATGCATAACTTTTCTACGTTAGTCTGCATGTAGGGGGGGAATATAGTTATTTATAGTTTTGTGTGCGAAAAATACATGTGAAATATATTCATTATTATTCTATGTTCGTTTTAAGAACAGGGGATGTTATCGATTTTAAGTGACGACCAAAATTTATATTGATAGGGATAAAAATGAAAAGCATATATTCCGTTTTACTTTCAATTATACTGTGCGCATCTGCTAATGCTACAGACTGGAAGTGGAGTGGGTACGTAAGTATATATAAAATATATCCAACTAGTGGTGGTTTGAGTTTCTTTCCTAACTATAAAGATAACTCTGTCTCCAGTTGTGATGATGGACAGAGATTTACACTTCCTCTCTCAGCATTAAACTATGAGGTAAAGGCAAGTTCATTGATTTCCGCATTTATGGCTAATAAAAAAGTAACTATTGTATACGACAGGAAACAAGTTAAGTCTTGTTCAGCAATAGTGGACAGATTTATCGTTGCTAATTAATCATTTTAGTTCGCGTTTAGTTTATTAGTTAATTAAGGGGCCTATGAGGTTCTAAGCCTTTAAAGAAGTAGTTATTGATAGACAAATTTATTGCTCATAAAGAGTAAGGTTTTCATATATCTAAAAGAAAAATAATACTGCTGTTTTTAACGGTAGTAGTATTTTTTGTAGTTCAGCTCTTTCGAATGTTAGGAAAGCGAACGATATTTTATAAGTTGGGGGGCTAAAAATACTCAACGGATCTTTGTTAAAACTTCTGTGCAAGCAACGAATGCGAACTGTACAGATAAAAACAGGCTCTCCTGAAGCTTATATTTTTTACAGTGAAGCGTTAGCTGCAATGAAAGATAGTAAAAAATGTGAATTCAGTATTAACCGAATCTGTGTATTGTTGATGAGCCAGTTATTGATGTTTTCTGGAATCTCAATTATTGAATAAAAATACAAGTGAGACTTGTTAGAATAATTTTTTGGTGATCGCTGTCATGAATTTCCTTCGTATTTGCAAACCCGTAAAAATTGCAGTTTTCTCGCTCGTTTCAGCGAGTTTGTTATCAAGCCATGCATTTGCATCAAGTTATGGCCTGTCAAGCAGAACCGATACTCAGGTGCGTCAGAGTTCCTCAAGCAACTTTGATGTTCTGGTGCCTGCGAAAGCGAAAAATGGCATTTCCTACAATGTATTCAGTAA
>NZ_JATABF010000027.1:0-72993 GCF_036533715.1 Vibrio sp. M260121
ATCGGGAATCGGGAATCGGGAATCGGGAATCGGGAATCGGGAATCGGCTTCATTTTGTCTTTCTAGAGACCAACTCTGTCAACTCCGGTTAGAACTTAGTTTCTTTAACTTGCCCTACAACGAAGCGCTTCCGAGTATTAGAGCGCTGCATTCCGAACGCCCTTGCACTTCAACTCGACGATCAAAAAAGCCGATGTCTTAACATCGGCTTTTACATAGCTTTTTGTAGCCCCCTAAGGATGTAGATACGCTTGCCTCTACTTTTTACGTAAACCCGCTAAGACTTTCTCTAATTTCGCTTCCATCGGCGCGTTGATTTCCATCCACTCATCATTCGACGGGTGCTGGAACTTGATGTTCGCTGCGTGTAGGAACAAACGGTTCAAACCAACCTGACCTGTGTACGCATCAAAACGGCGATCGCCATAACGGTCATCCCATGCAATCGGATGTCCCGTGTATTGAGTGTGCACACGAATCTGGTGAGTACGTCCAGTAATTGGACTTGCTTGAATTAACGTTGCTTGTTCGAATTTCTCCAATACTTTAAAACGCGTCTCAGACGGTTTGCCGTTTGGGTTCACTCGTACAATGCTGTTCACTTCGTTTTTAAGCAGTGGCGCATTAACGACTTTGCAGCTGTTTTTCCACTCACCCATGACAAGCGCGAAGTAGAACTTCTTCACTGTCTTTTCACGGAACTGTGCTTGTAAATGACGTAACGCAGAACGCTTCTTCGCAACCAGCAATATGCCAGATGTATCACGGTCGATACGGTGAACGAGTTCAAGAAAGCGAGCTTGTGGTCGTAATGCTCGAAGTGCTTCAATCGCACCAAACTTTAATCCACTGCCGCCGTGCACTGCTGTGCCAGATGGCTTGTTGAGAATCAATAGATGATCATCTTCAAAAATGATCTTGTCTTCCAACTCTGCCACTTTGTTTAGCTTCGTGCTCGGCGCGACGTCGTCCTCTTTCTTTTCTACCGTAACCGGAGGAATACGGACAAGATCGCCTGCTTTTAGTTTGTACTCTGCCTTAATGCGCTTTTTGTTTACGCGCACTTCCCCCTTGCGCACGATTCGGTAAATCATGC
Organism: Vibrio sp. M260121; assembly: GCF_036533715.1. Lineage (NCBI taxonomy): Bacteria > Pseudomonadati > Pseudomonadota > Gammaproteobacteria > Vibrionales > Vibrionaceae > Vibrio > Vibrio sp. M260121. The sequence goes on from NZ_JATABF010000027.1 coordinate 1,097, forward strand.
TCTTTGGGATGTCTTTTAATTGGTTACGCAAGAAATTATCAATGCGTTGACCCGCCATATCTTCGTCGATATCAACGAACTGGACTTGTGTTCTTATTTCGCTCATGGGCGGTATTGTAAACTCAAATCTGTACGACTTCACATTATTCTTGCTGCAAAAGAAACACTTGTTGTCATAAATAGTTCCAAAACACGCCAAGCTTTTGTTTAGATTATTAAAAGTCTTTATCAACTTCTCTATTTGTTTCTCGTCTTTCTCAGTTTGCGAGACTCAAGTGCTTATGAAACAGCCAGTTATAAATTACAAAATTTGAATTTAGCGCCAAATTTTCCATCGTTTGCGCTAAAGCAGATTGCTGATATCAACCTGCGCTGCTATAGTTCACAGCTGCTAAGGAAGGTTTGGTTACATTTTGTTCATTACCAATCATTTATCCCCAAGCAATGTGAGTAGGTTGTTGAATGTCAGGTGCAGCATTGGCGTAAGACACATTGAGTTCAACACACTTGTCACTCTACTCCTCGCATATTCACGTTGAGTATCTACCGCCCGACATAGCGGGTCACAAGTTTCCGTTTCCAACGAAACCCAAAAGAATTTGTGATGACTGAAGTGCCCTAGAGCATCCCCTTCCAGCCGGGAGGCTGCAAAATATAAGCCATGGGATCAGGCACCGTGAAAGAGCGAAACAAAAGTGACAAGTTACAAAGAAATATAAAAGAAAAGACAACGAGAAATTTTCAATGAAAAGAATGTTAATTAACGCAACTCAAAAAGAAGAGTTGCGTGTCGCTCTGGTTGATGGCCAGCGACTTTTCGATCTTGATATCGAGAGTCCAGGTCATGAATCTAAAAAAGCGAATATCTACAAAGGACGTATCACACGTATCGAACCAAGCTTAGAAGCCGCATTTGTTGATTACGGTGCTGAGCGTCACGGTTTCCTCCCTCTCAAAGAAATTGCCCGCGAATACTTCCCAGAAGGTTACACGTATCAAGGTCGCCCAAGCATTAAAGAAGTGCTGACTGAAGGTCAAGAAGTAATCGTACAAGTGGAAAAAGAAGAACGTGGTAGCAAGGGCGCAGCTCTTACTACTTTCATCTCTCTTGCGGGTAGCTATCTTGTTCTTATGCCTAATAACCCTCGTGCCGGCGGTATTTCTCGTCGTATCGAAGGTGATGAGCGCACTCAACTAAAAGCCGCTTTAAGCACGCTAGAACTGCCGCAAGGTATGGGTCTAATCGTACGTACTGCTGGCGTAGGTAAGAGTGCAGAAGAACTTGAGTGGGACTTGAACGTACTACTTAACCACTGGGGTGCGATTAAGGGCGCGGCAGATTCTAACCCTGCTCCTTTCCTAATCCACCAAGAAAGTAACGTTATCGTTCGTGCGATCCGTGACTATCTACGTCGTGATATCGGTGAAATCCTAATCGACAGCAACACCATCTATGAGCGTGCACGAGAGCACATTCAATTGGTACGCCCAGATTTCATCAGCCGCGTTAAAAAATACGAAGGCGAAGTACCGCTATTTAGCCACTACCAAATCGAAAGCCAAATTGAATCAGCTTTCCAACGTGAAGTGCGCCTACCATCAGGCGGTTCTATCGTAATCGACCCAACAGAAGCTCTAACTTCTATCGATATCAACTCTGCTCGTGCAACAAAAGGCGGCGATATCGAAGAAACAGCGCTTAATACTAACTTAGAAGCAGCAGACGAAATCGCTCGTCAATTGCGTCTACGTGACCTTGGTGGTCTGGTTGTTATCGACTTTATCGATATGACGCCAGTTCGTCACCAACGTGAGGTAGAAAACCGTCTACGTGAGGCCGTTCGTTTAGACCGTGCTCGCGTTCAGATTGGGCGCATTTCTCGCTTTGGTCTTCTAGAAATGTCTCGTCAGCGTTTGAGCCCTTCTCTAGCAGAAGCAAGCCACCATATTTGTCCTCGTTGTACGGGTACAGGTGTGGTTCGTGACAACGAGTCTCTAGCACTTTCTGTTCTTCGTTTAATTGAAGAAGAAGCACTTAAGGACAACACAGCACAAGTACTTGCTGTAGTACCTGTGCCAATCGCGTCTTACCTTCTAAACGAAAAACGTCGCTCTGTGAACCACATTGAACGCACTCAAGAAGTGAAGATCACGGTTGTTCCTAACTCTGATATGGAAACACCACACTTCGAAGTGATTCGCGTACGTGAAGGTGAAGAGTTCGATCTGCTTTCTTACCTACTTCCTAAGAAACTGGAAGCAATGAAAGAAGCAGAAGGCAAAGAGCCTGCAGAAGCTGACATCAAACCTAAACGTATTGAAGAACCAGTTCTAAAAGGTTTCGCTGCACCAGCTCAAACTGCGCCAGCTCCTAGTGCGACTTCTAAGCCTGCTCCGGCAGCGAAGAAGAAAGAAGTGGTTCAAGAAGAAAAGCCTGGTCTATTTAGTCGTCTATTTAAAGCGATTGGTAGTTTCCTATTCGGTGGTTCTGAAGAAGTAAAAGAAGAGCCTAAGAAAGAAGAAGAGAAGAAACCAAACCGCGATAACAAACGCAACAAACGTGACCGCAACGACCGTCGTCGTAACAACAACCAACGCGATAATCGCGAAGGTCGTGACAACCGCGACAACAAGCGTCGTCGTAAGCCACGTGAAGAGCAAGCGACTGAGCAAAACGAAGCGCAGCAACAACCTAACAAGCAGCAAAATCGTAACCAGAAGCGTAAGCCAAAAGCTCAGCAAGCTGAAAAAGCACAAGAGCCAAAAGCAAATGCTAAGGTAGCGGAAAAAGGCCTGCAGCTTGCTGCTGAAGCACGCACTGGTTCAGAAGCGAAGCCTGAAGAAAGCAAAGCGAAGCCAAACGCAAAAGCAGAGAAAGTGAAAGAGCGTCGTCAACGTCGCAAACTAAACAAATCTGTACGTGTGAAAGACCAGCAAGCGGCTGAGCAAGCTGAACAGGAAACACCAGTACAAGCAATTGAAGCGGTTGAAGCACCTGTTGAGAAGCCAGTAGAGGCGGCAGCAGAAGCGCAACAAGACAAAGCTGAATCGAAACAACGTCGCAACCGTCGTTCACCACGTCACCTACGTGCAAGTGGTCAACGTCGTCGTCGTGGTCGCGATCGTCGCCCTAACCCATTCCGCCTGCGTAAAGGTGGTGTAGCCTCTCCTGAGATGGCTATGGGTAAAGTGATGCCACGCTACATTCCAAAACCAGCGCCTAAAAAGGAAGAGCGAGTGAAGGAAGAAGTGGCAGTAGCAGCGACATCTGTGCCTGCAATGCAAGGTGGTTTTGCTTGTCCAGAAATGGCGATGGGTAAAGTGATCATTCGCCGCGAGCAACCAGCAGTAGTTGAAGCGCCAGTGGTTGAAACCCCAGTGGTTGAACCAAAAGCTCAACAACCTGCAGAAACAAAAGTTGAAGCTCCAGTTGTAGAAACACCAGTAGTTGAAACAGCAGTAGTCGAGCAAGCTGAAACTGTAGCAGCAGAATCGACACCAGTTGAGCCAATCATTGAACCGGTTGAAGCACCTGTCGTTGAAGTTACAGAAGCAGCTCAGGAGCCAGTAGTTGAAGCGGTAGAAGAAACTGTAGAGCAAGTTGCAGTAGAAGCACCAATCGCTACACCAGCTCCTAAAGCAGAAGTTATCAAAGTAGCTGCTAAGCCTCGCGCTAGCGCTCCGATGACTAAAGCACCAGGTCCTCAAGAGCTTCGTGAAATCACGGTTTCAGCAGCGCCGTTTAAAGCAGACCGCTACGCTCCAAAAGGCGCAGGTAGTCAAGTTGCAACAAACCGTGCATCAGCACAGATGACAAAACCAAACTTTAGCTAAGCTAGAATTTGTCCTCGCGAACGCGAGAGTGAAACGAAAGGCTGCCAATTGGCAGCCTTTTTTGTTGCTGTGAGTGTTAACTATAATTGTTCATATTAATATCAACGACTGATCACATTTGTGCGTCAATATCCCCTTCATTGTTGAACTTAATCACACTTTTCGGTAGCATTCGCCGACTTAAGTTTTCGACACCATTCTGCTGCTGCTCTTTTTTACTACTGTTTGTGCTGATAAAAGTGAAGACACTTTACCCATCAGCGCTCGTGCAAATACGAATATGTGTCGGGAGAAATTCATCGCCAAGAGAACTCAATACAAAACATGTTCGAATTTCCTCAATTTTCTAAGCACTCCGTAAAAAACGATGTGCTATCAGGTCTTACGGTTGCGCTAGCACTGGTTCCTGAAGCTGTAGCATTTGCATTCGTTGCTGGTGTAGACCCTATGGTTGGTCTGTACGCAGCCTTTATCGTCGGTCTTATCACCTCTATCTTCGGTGGCCGTCCAGGTATGATTTCTGGTGCAACAGGCGCTATGGCTGTTGTAATGGTGTCACTTGTTGCGACTCACGGAGTTCAGTACCTATTCGCGGCGATCATGTTAGCCGGTATTCTTCAGGTCGCAGCGGGTCTATTCAAGCTGGGTAAGTTCATTCGAATCGTCCCTCATCCAGTAATGATCGGTTTTGTAAACGGTCTGGCTATCGTTATCTTCCTAGCTCAGTTAGGTCAGTTTAAGGCACCAGACATCAACGGCATGCTGACTTGGCTACCACAAGACCAAATGCTACTAATGCTGGGCCTAGTTGCGCTGACAATGGGTATCATTCACTTTTTACCAAAAATCACCACAGCTGTGCCATCTTCACTGGTTGCGATCGTAACAGTAACGGCTCTAGTGGTTGGTTTAGATCTAGAAACACGTACGGTAGTCGATTTCCTACGTACTATGTCTGGTGACGAAGCAGCGACTTTGGCGGGCTCTCTTCCGACCTTCTCAATTCCAGCCGTTCCTTTCACTCTTGAAACACTGCAGATTATCTTGCCTTACGCAATCATTCTTGCAGCTATCGGTCTGATTGAGTCTCTACTGACGCTAACGGTACTAGATGAAATGACCAACACTCGTGGTCAATCAAACCGTGAATGTATCGGTCAAGGTATGGCAAACATGACATGTTCAGTGTTTGGTGCAATGGGTGGTTGTGCGATGATTGGTCAGTCAATGATCAACGTAAACTCAGGTGGTCGTGGCCGTCTATCAGGTATCGTTGCAGCTATCGCACTATTGATGTTCATCCTGTTTGCATCTTCTCTGATTGAAATGATTCCACTTGCTGCGCTTGTTGGTGTGATGTTCATGGTGGTTATCGGTACGTTCGAATGGGCAACGTTCAAACTTGCACGTCGTGTACCTAAACAAGATTTCTTCGTTATCGTTCTCGTAACGGTCGTAACTGTACTGACTGACCTAGCGGTTGCTGTAGCGGTTGGTGTTATTGCCTCGGCACTTATGTTCGCATGGCAACACGCTAAACACATCTACGCTGACACGCGCCTAAATGAAGAAGGCTCAAAAGAGTACAAAATCCACGGTCCTATCTTCTTTGGTTCTGCGGCTAACTTCTTAGAATTGTTCAACGCACACGACGATCCTAAAGACATTATCGTCGATTTCGCGGACTCTCGTGTAACAGACCACTCTGCAATCGAAGCGATCGAAACACTGGCTGAACGTTACGCTGCACTAGGTAAAACGCTTCACCTACGTCACTTGAGCCCAGACTGCCGTAAGCTACTAGACAAAGCAGGCAGCTTGGTTGAAATCAACGTGAAAGAAGACCCAAGCTACAAGGTTGCGACTGACATACTTGCTGGCTAATAAAACTAAAAAGGGATGAGCATGACTCATCCCTTTTACTATCCAGCTTTCGGGCTCTTCGCCCTATCCAAACTATTTGACTAAAGCTTCTTTAAAATCGTTTCCGACGCGTCTTCCATCAAATCCAGTACCAATTCAAAACCTGCATCACCGCCATAGTATGGGTCTGGGATCTCGTCATAGTCTGAATCACCATGACTTAAGAATAACGACACTTTGTGGCGATGCTCTGTCGGACATATATCCAATAGATCGGCAAGATTCGCTTTGTCGGCCGCTAACACCATATCAAATTCATCAAAGTCCCCTACCGTTACCTTACGAGAACGCATTCCTTTAAACGAATAGCCTCGTTGCTTTCCTGCTTGCATAGAGCGTGCATCGGGGGGATTTCCTGCGTGGTAACCAATAGTCCCTGCGGAGTCCACTTCCACTGAAATACCCAGTTCTTTAGCTTTCGCTCTTAATACTGCTTCACCTGTTGGCGAACGACAAATGTTTCCCATACAAACAACGAGTAGTTTCTTCATTTTATTCCCTGAATTATCGATGGTTTTTCTTCACCAACTGTTGGTCTATCATAACGAGATAATTCGATGAACCCAAGTAACCACGGGCAAAGCACACAACGGAATTGAGGAAGTATTATGTCTATCGAAGAAAACAAAGAAGCACGCCATAAGGCTCGCCAACAGAAAGTAAAAGAGCAGGTAGACGCTAAAATCGCCGCTGCCCAAGAAGAAAAAGGCCTACTACTTATCATCACTGGTAATGGTAAAGGTAAATCGACATCTGGTTTTGGCACCATAGCGCGTGCCGTTGGCCATGGATTGAAATGTTCCGTTGCTCAGTTTATCAAAGGTACATGGAATAATGGCGAGCGCAACCTACTAGAGAAGCTCGGCGTTGAGTTTCAAGTGATGGCAACGGGCTTTACTTGGGAAACGCAAAATAAAACCGCCGATACACAGGCCGCTCAATTGGTGTGGCAAGAGTGTAAGCGTATGCTTAAAGATGAATCGATTGATGTGATTCTGTTTGATGAGCTGACGTACATGGTGAGTTATGGCTATATCGACTTAGACGAAGTGGTCGAAGCGCTGAACAACCGCCCGAAGATGCAATCTGTTGTGATTACTGGTCGCGGTGCACACCGCACCTTGATTGAGATGGCTGATACCGTTTCCGAAGTGAAGAATGTTAAGCACGCCTTCGAATCTGGTGTAAAAGCCCTAAAAGGTGTCGATTGGTAAGTGTTTAAAGATTTCTCTGAGCGAATAAAGCTCCAAAGAATTCGAATAATGCACAAACTAAAAAAGGGTTGGCTCAGGCCAACCCTTTTGCTTTAACGATATATAGCTAGGAAGCTTGGTTCGTTATTTAAATAAGTTCTTCAACAAACCATCAACGGCTTCTTTAGTCTTCTCATCTTTGATCTTGTCCGTTAGCTTCTCTACGCCACGATCAATTTCTTTCTGTGCTTTTTGCTTCAACACATCATCAAAGACCAACTTAAATTTAGGCTCAGCCCATTTGCCAGAAACGTTGATAGGAATAGTGATGTCTTTAAGCTCATCGATATTCTTACCGCCCTGACCTTCCAGTGAACCTACAATCGAGGTGCTGATGGTAAAGTCAACCGTTTCGTTTAGGTAGTTCGCTTGACCTTTACCACGAACGCGAAGAAGTGGAGACTGCGCTTTCATGTTATCTGTAGAAACCACACCTTTGTTCAACTTCAAGGTCGCTGTCATCGCGCTGAAGTCCGTTTTCTTGACTTCATCAGTGCCATCTACGCTCTGGCCTTTGAATCGTGCGTAGTTTTCACGGATAAGCTGAGCGACGTTAATGCCATTAACAGCGCCATCCGCAAAGTTAATCACAACCGTGCCTGTTAGATTTTTCTTGATGCCTGTTGGCGTTAGGCTCTTACCACTAACGTTCACATCAATGTTGCCTGTGCCTTCTAGCATGTCGTTATTTGCTACATCAACAAGTAACGGTTGGACTTGTACGCCTTTGATTGATTTCTTCGCAGAGTAAGTGGCAGGCGATTTACGCGCATCCAGTTTGGCTGTTGCAGTGATCGTGCCTTGGTACAACTTAGAGCTGAATGAAGTGAGATCAAAGACACCACGATTAACAGAGAAGCTTGCTTTTACTGCTTCCATCTTCGCGTTAGCTGCTTTGAACTTATCAATCGTAATATCACCTTTCACATCAAGCGTTTTTAGTGCCGATAAGTCTGGTTCAACTTCTGGCCCTGCTGGTGCTTTGCTACCACCTGATGCTGGTTTATTATCCGCAGAAGCTTGTTTGTTCAAGCCAAGGAATTCATCCAAATCGATATTAGGACTATGCACTGCAAAACGTACTTTCGGAATATCACCCAGAGTGACATCCGCTTTACCATCTAGTGCGATGGCGTTCGCCGTCAGCTTCTCCAACACAAAGCTCAGGTGGCTCTTAGTTAGGTCGAACGAAAGATCCGAAGCCATATACACTTTCATTGGTGATTGCGGTAGTGCATCCCCCTCAAAAGTTGAGTTGAGCGTCAACTTGTTCAACTGCACTTTGCTGATGGCTTTATCGACCGTTAATTCACCGCCACCCTGCATATCCAGCTTCATACCACCAGCTTCGCCTTTCAATGCATAGCTTAGGTTGTTTACTTTATCGAATTCAAACGTTTCCAAACCAATCGTTGCTGATTCAATCTTGTTTGTCGCATCTGAATAGGTTGCATCGAAGTTGATGTTTTTCAAAGCGTAGCTTGCAAGGCCTTTTGCCAATTTGAAGTCTGCTTTACCTTGCGCGGTGAAGGTTTGCTCATTCATCTCACCTTTCACGCCAAAGTCTGCGGTTGTCCAGTTATCGAAAGCAAACTGAGAAAGGTTTAGTGAGATATCAGAAAGCTTGGTGTAGCTTCCGGCTTGTTTATCTTGGATTTCAACATAACCATTTGAGATGCTGACACCGGCAAGATTGATCGTCCAATCAGAAGCAGCGCTTTGTGAGTCTGCGGCTTGCTCTGGTGCTGCATCCGTCGTTTGTTCTGCTTGTTGAGTTTGTGCTTTGGTTAATGCATCAATGTTCTTGGTGCCATCTTTCAGTGTTTCAAGATAGAACTCTGCACCATCAAGGGTGACGTTACCAATTTCTAGTTGTTTGCTTAATAGCGGGGTAACCGAGACATCAACACCGACCGTTTCAACTTTAAATAGATTTGGCTGACTAAAACCTTGTGGGTTTCTTAGCTCAGTACGACCCAATTCGAAACCAATCGATGGGAAAAACTGCCAACTAATATCCCCTTCAATGACTAATTCCAAACCGGTTTGCTTTTGCGCTTGCTCCACAATAAGTGGTTTAAACTGGTTTGGATTGACAAAAATCACTAACCCTAAAATAACAGCCAAGATCGCCACAATTGGGAGGGCAATGATTAAGAGCAGTTTCTTCATTCGCTTTTTCCTTGCTCGAGTGTTTTTACAATTATAAGCGCAGACTTGTTTTATCGCCGACAGTTCCACAAAAGCGTGAAAAATGTCCGGTTTTCCGTTGCAACTGACTAATTTAAAAACAAAAAAAGAAGTGGCACCTAAGGTGCCACTTCTTCATACAAAAATAAAGCGATATAGCCGTCTAAAGGCTTAAGCTTTCAGAAGTTTTGCAATGTGCGCTTTAAGAACGTCGATTGCGATACGGTTTTTACCACCGCGAGGAACGATGATATCCGCGTATTGCTTAGAAGGTTCGATAAACTGCATAAACATCGGACGAACAGTCTGTTGGTATTGCTTAAGAACAGACTCCATAGTACGACCACGTTCTTCAACGTCACGCTTAACACGGCGTAGTAGACAGATATCAAGTGGTGTATCCATAAATACTGTCGCGTGCATTAGGTCACGTAGACGAGGGTCGGTTAACAGCAAAATACCTTCAAGAATGATTACCTTTTTAGGGGTCATTGGAGTGGTGTTGCTTGTACGAGTGTGCTCTGTGTAGCTGTATTCTGGAACTTCTACAGCTTCTCCACGCACCAATTTCTCTAGGTGTTCGCAGAGTAGGTCGTGGTCCAACGCGCTCGGGTGATCGTAGTTAGTCTTTACACGCTCTTCCATGCTTAGGTTGCTTTGGTCGTTGTAGTAGCAATCTTCCGTGATGACACCGATTTGATGATCGCCCACTTTCTCGCGAAGCTCATTGTAAATTGTGCTCGCGATCAGACTTTTTCCCGAAGCAGAAGCGCCAGCAATACCTACGATGACGCATTGATTATTATCAGACATTAATTTGCACCCGATGATGATTTTCTAGTCACATAAAAAGATAAACTGCCTGATTATAGGGAGTTCACCCCCTCGTGACTAGCTGGAATTAGGGTTTCGTTATAAGTTTCTGTCAGCTCAGAGGATTAACCTCCGAGCAAACGTTTAAATGTGCAATATTCAACCAGCGTTAATATTAAACTCAGTTCACCATAGTAAAACTGATTGCATCCGGCTTGGCTTTACCTTGCCAATACATGGTGCCACAAACTCGGTCAGCAAGCTGTTTGTAGTAGCCCGCATGCTCACTATCAGGGCGTCTCGCCACCGTTGGGATACCGGCATCAATATCTTCTCGCATAGAGATATGAAGCGGAATTTGCCCAAGCAGTGCCAAACCAAATTCTTGTGACATTTTCTCTGCACCACCAGTACCGAAAATATGCTCAACCGCTCCACACTGACTACAAATGTGGTAACTCATGTTCTCAACGACGCCGACAACTGGCACGTTAACTTTATGGAACATAGCCGCACCTTTACGTGCATCCGCTAACGCAAGATCTTGTGGTGTAGTAACAAGGACAGTACCTGTTACTGGAATTTGTTGTGACAACGTCAGCTGAATATCCCCTGTACCCGGTGGCATATCAATCACCAAATAATCGAGTTCTGGCCAATCAGTCTCTGTTAGCAATTGTGACAATGCCTTAGAAGCCATCGGCCCCCGCCATATTGCCGCTTCAGCTTTATCTACTAAGTAACCGATAGAATGAGTATAGATGCCATGGGCTAAAATTGGCTCCATCCATTTCGCGTCACGTACTTCAGGCTTTGTGTCTTCTTGACCCAGCATCATCGGTACCGACGGGCCATAAATGTCGGCATCTAACAAACCCACTTTGGCACCTGATTGCGCAATTGCTAGAGCAAGGTTGACTGCTGTCGTCGACTTCCCTACTCCTCCTTTCGCAGAACTGACTGCGATGATGTTCTTAACACCCTTAACTGCATTCTGAACCTGGGTTTCAAGCGCTTTAACACCGAGCTCAATCTGGAACTCAAACGCAGGGACATCACCTGCTGCTTGCTGTTCTTTGATCCAATCGCTCAGCGCATGTTGAAGCTCGTTGCTCGCGAATGGCAAAGTAATTTGGATGCCGCCTTGCGCTGGAATCGCGACCATCCCATGAATATCTGCCCAGTTTTCCACCAACTGCGGATGTTGGAACTGGTTAAGCCAATGACAAAAGTCTTGTTTTGAAGTGAACTGGTGCATGACGCCTCCTTTATACCTAAATGACCTCAAAGTGCTTAGGCCTTTTCGCATCTTGAAGTCACTTGGGTATAACACTCTAATCGTAGCACCCAGAGACAAGATTCAGAACCCCAAAAAAACTAAGGCAATCCATGGTTTGATGCCTTGGCGTTAGGAAGCTCATGGGGTAGTATTACTCTCTATTTTTTTATACCTATCAAAAAGCGATTATTAAGTATGGCAAACGATCCAAGAAAACTGCTGGTAACTTGTGCCCTTCCGTACGCTAATGGTTCGATTCACCTAGGTCATATGCTTGAACATATTCAAGCTGACATCTGGGTTCGCTACCAACGCCTACGTGGCAACACTGTAAACTTCATCTGTGCTGACGATGCTCACGGCACGCCAATCATGCTAAAAGCACAACAGATGGGTATTACACCAGAAGAGATGATCGCTGCAGTAAGCGAAGAGCATCAAAAAGACTTCGCTGGCTTTGATATTAGCTTTGATAACTACCACAGCACACACTCAGAAGAGAACCGTGAGCTAGCTTCTCACATCTACCTAGAGCTTAAGAAAAACGGTTTTATCTCTAGCCGTACTATCTCTCAGCTGTTTGATCCTGAGAAAGAAATGTTCCTACCGGACCGTTTCGTAAAAGGTACTTGTCCTAAGTGTAAGTCAGAAGACCAATACGGTGACAACTGTGATAACTGTGGTGAGACGTACAGCCCAACTGAGCTGATTGATCCAAAATCAGCAGTATCTGGCGCTACTCCAGTAATGAAAGACTCTGAGCATTTCTTCTTCGACCTACCTCAGTTCGAAAGCATGCTAAAAGAATGGACACGCTCTGGTTCACTACAAGCCGAAACGGCAAATAAAATGCAAGAGTGGTTCGAGTCTGGCCTGCAGCAGTGGGATATCTCACGTGATGCACCTTACTTCGGTTTTGAAATCCCAGGTGAGAAGAACAAATTCTTCTATGTATGGCTAGACGCACCTGTAGGTTACATGGCTTCTTTCAAGAACCTATGTAACAAAACTGAAGGTCTGGACTTCGATGAGTACTGGAAGAAAGACAGCACAACTGAGCTTTACCACTTCATCGGTAAAGACATCGTTTACTTCCACTCTCTATTCTGGCCAGCGATGCTAGAAGGCAGTGGTTTCCGTAAGCCAAACAACGTATTCGTACACGGCTACGTTACGGTAAACGGCGCGAAAATGTCTAAGTCGAAAGGCACGTTCATCAAAGCAGCAACATACCTAGATCACCTAGATCCAGAGTGTCTACGTTACTACTACGCAGCTAAGCTAAACAGCCGTATCGATGACCTAGACCTTAACCTTGAAGACTTCACTCAGCGCGTTAACGCTGACGTAGTAAACAAGATTGTTAACCTAGCATCTCGTAACGCTGGCTTCATCTCTAAGCGCTTTGAAGGCAAACTATCTGCTAACTTCGCAGAAACTGAGCTATATAACGAGTTCACAGCGGCCGCTGACCGTATCGCAGAACTATACGAAACGCGTGAGTTCGGTCGTGCAATCCGTGAAATCACAGCACTGGCTGATAAAGCAAACCAATACGTTGATGAAAAAGCACCGTGGGTTGTTGCTAAAGAAGAAGGTAAAGACCAAGAGCTACAAGACATTTGTTCTGTTGGTATCAACCTATTCCGCGTTCTGATGACTTACCTGAAACCAGTAATGCCAGAGCTTGCTGCACGTACTGAAGCGTTCCTAAACGAAGAACTAACTTGGGAAGGTATCGCTGCGCCGCTAACTGATCACGAGATCACTAAGTTCAAAGCACTATTCAACCGCATCGATCCTAAGAAGGTTGAAGCGATGATTGAAGCATCTAAAGAAGATGCGGCAGCAGAAGTTGCAGCAAAAGAGAAAGCAGAAGCTGAAAAGAACAAAGAGAGCCAAACTGAGCTAGACAAGGATCCAATCGCAGAAGAAATTGAATTTGACGCTTTCGCAGCGGTTGATATGCGTATCGCGCGCATCATCTCGTGTGAAGAAGTGCCAAAAGCAAACAAGCTGCTTAAGTTCCAACTAGACATCGGCGGCGAAACTCGTCAGGTGTTCTCTGGCATTAAGTCAGCGTACAAACCTGAAGAGCTAGAAGGAAAGCTAACCGTAATGGTAGCGAACCTAAAACCTCGTAAGATGAAGTTTGGTATGTCTGAAGGCATGATCCTAGCAGCGGGCCCTGGTGGCAGCGACCTATGGATCCTTGAGCCGCACGAAGGTGCTCAACCAGGTATGCGTGTAATGTAATTCGTTACTTTACGACGTGACTTAGAAATCCTCGCCCAACTCGGCGGGGATTTTTTTTCGACTGAATTCACACTTTTGGTGAAATCGCGCACCAAATTCGGACATTTCATTATTAACGATTTACATAAGCTACTGTTTTAAAATGTTTTAATTATTGGCATCAAAACTGCTCCTTCATCGTTGCTAGGTCAAAAGCACTAACAAGGAGTTGGTTATGTTTGTTTTGATTTCTACTTTGATCTCGATTGCCATTCTGGCAGGGATCTATCACTTGGCTGCGAAGCGAGAAAAGCAACATGCTCGCAAATATCAATTACTCACCTTATTACGCGATGTGGTTCACCTACTGCGCCGTCACCGAGCGGTGACCCACTACTCTATCCAATACCAACAACATCATGAAAAAGAAATAGAGCAAATTCATCAGGAGTTAGGTTATAAACTGCATCAGCTCGTGGAAACTTCTCGCTTTGAGAACAAACCCATGTATCGCGTGCTGCAAATCAAAATCGATAAGTTGATGGAACAATGGCAGGACAACACGGTAGCGCGGAATCAGATGGAGCATGGCAAACTGATCCGTCATAGTTTGTTCTTAATGGATGAAGTTACCATCGCATGGCTCGCTATTGCCCAAAGAGACGAGTTACATGACGAGTACCATATGAACTGGCAAACCGTGATTGATAGCTTAGAAACGCTGACACAGCTCCGTATCAGCATTCAAGACATGCAAGACAGAGGTGGGCCTGAACGGATGAGAAATTACGCCTCGGTAATGATTAGAAGGCTCAATCAATTGGCAGTAATTAGCCCCTTGAGCGTAGCCTCTCCGATGTCTGCTAGGTCGATTCAATCTCTAAATGAATATATAGAAGGTGAAGTATTGTCACTGAGTGAAGAGGAATTGTACGACATTACCTCTGACTTGTCCCTTACGGTGTTCAATACCTATGATCAAATGCTCTCAAACATCATAGAAACCCTTTACCTACCGTTACCCAGACTGTCCTTAGCCTAAACCGAGCTTCGAAAAAGCAAACACAAAAAAAACCGCAGGGTGATACCTGCGGTTTTTGTACTGAAATCGTTGGAATTCAAGGGTTAATTAACTGTCATCTTCTGTGAAGTTCGTTGGCAGCTCTTGCTTCATCTCGTTCCAGATTTGTGCACTTTCCATACCGTAGTGACGAATCACGATTGGTAGTTGATCGCGCTGGCCTGTTTCACACGTTTCTAGAAGCTGACGGTAAAAACTCAGAGCCAAATCACGTGATGCTGGGTTTGAGAAGTAGTAGCTGCCTACGCGATCATAAAGCTTTCTTAGGCCGTTGAAGATCAATCCGTAAATCTGGTTACCAGAATGGAACGCTAAGCGTTGGAACAACATGTAGTCGTAGAAGTTGAATGTCTTAGCAATCAGGATTTCTTGACGCTTCGCTTCATCTTTTTCGTTGTCTTCTTTTACGCTTTGCAGGATCTTGTCGGCGTATGGAGACGCAGCAATAAAGTCATCCCAAGAAGAGGCACTAACAAGCGCTTCACAAGACTCAATCACGTTCTGGATTGTGCGCCCAGACGCCTCTTTGTTTGCTTTAAACGCATAGCGCATGAAGATTGGACTGATGTTAGTACGTGCCGCAAGCAAATCTTCAACGATGTTTGTTGCGTTATCAACGTCTAGCGTCATTAGCGTGTCCAAGATATGCAGACCAGAGGTCTCCATGAATTGGTTAACTTTGGTTGGTTTGCCGTGTTGGATAGTCAACCAACCGTCTCGCGCAAGACGCTGAAGCACTTCGCGTAACGTTGTACGAGTAACACCAATAAGTTCAGATAGCTCACGTTCAGCGGGTAATATTGAGCCAGGTGGAAAACGGCCGTTCCAAATGCTCTCGATTATGTATTTTTCTGCGAAACCCGCAGGGCTTTTAGCCTTAATGACCATTCTGTTTTTATCCAATATTGATTTCTAAGGGTCGATGCGACTCATCATACCACTACTTAACGATTTGCGAAAATTAACGATCAACAAATGAAACGAAATCTCAATATAGAGTTAATACTCTACATATATCCTTAATTTAAAACCCTAATCACTTGGAACCAAACGCGCAAAATTTATATTTTGCAAAAATTGGAACAGCCACAAACTCACGGAAAATAAAGCCTACCCCGTCACATTTTTCTGCTCAAAATATGCAAAATAAATTTGTGTTTTACGATTAATATTCTTTCTTAATTTATCTTTTCTCGTAATTGACTTTGTTTTAAATTCCAAGGTGATTTTTTTTAATCTTTTCGTGGTATAGTAACGCCGTTTTGATCGCGTTATTACAAATAAAAAGCAGTTTTAGTCGGCAGCATCACGTTTTGTTATTGACTATAAAATGCCGAAGTGTAGAGTTGCGGTCGAAAGTGAGCGGTGCTTAAGTTCAGGGGAAGTAACTTGGCAAGACTACAGTGAAACAAGGGATTGTTGTTTTTCTAAGTTATTGTTTTAAAAGGCTAAATAATAAGTCTAACAAACAGATACTTAAGCACTATTGTAGTGTCTATTCATAATTTTGTTATAAAGAGAATTATCATGCCGATGTCGCTCGGAAATGCCTTTATCAAGAACTTTCTTGGTAAAGCGCCTGATTGGTACAAAGTTGCCATTATAGCCTTCCTAATTATTAACCCGATTGTTTTCTTCCTAATTGACCCATTTGTTGCAGGTTGGTTGCTAGTAGCAGAATTTATTTTCACGCTAGCAATGGCGCTGAAGTGTTACCCACTTCAACCAGGCGGCTTGCTTGCAATTGAAGCGGTTGCTATCGGGATGACCAGCCCTGCCCAGGTGAAGCATGAGCTGGTTGCGAATATCGAAGTTCTTCTACTATTGGTATTCATGGTTGCGGGTATCTACTTCATGAAACAGCTTCTGCTGTTCATTTTTACGAAGATCCTGCTTGGTATCCGTTCTAAAACATTACTTTCACTCGCATTCTGTTTCGCAGCAGCGTTTTTGTCAGCATTCTTGGACGCGCTGACCGTTATTGCCGTTGTAATCAGTGTTGCAGTTGGTTTCTACTCGATTTACCACAAAGTGGCTTCTGGAAACCCTATCGGTGACCACGACCACACTCAAGATGACACCATCACCGAGCTAACGCGTGATGACCTAGAGAACTACCGCGCATTCCTACGTTCATTGTTAATGCACGCAGGTGTTGGTACAGCACTAGGTGGCGTTACTACCATGGTTGGTGAACCGCAGAACTTGATCATCGCTGACCAAGCGGGCTGGTTCTTTGGTGAGTTCTTGATTCGTATGTCTCCAGTAACTTTGCCAGTATTCATCTGTGGCTTGATCACGTGTGCGGTTGTAGAGAAGCTAAAAGTGTTTGGCTACGGTGCTCAACTGCCTGACAACGTTCGCCAAATCCTAGTCGATTTCGACCGTGAAGAACGCAAGACTCGTACTAACCAAGACGTAGCGAAACTTTGGGTTCAAAGCCTTATCGCTGTTTGGTTGATTGCCGCACTTGCACTTCACTTAGCAGCTGTTGGTCTGATTGGTCTTTCTGTGATTATCCTAGCGACTTCGTTTACTGGTGTTATCGAAGAGCACTCGATGGGTAAAGCGTTTGAAGAGGCTCTGCCGTTTACAGCACTACTTGCGGTATTCTTCGCAGTGGTTGCTGTTATCATCGACCAAGAGCTATTCAAACCTGTTATCGATGCGGTACTTGCTGTTGAAGATAAGGGCGCTCAACTTGCTCTGTTCTATGTTGCTAACGGTCTGCTTTCGATGGTTTCGGATAACGTATTCGTGGGCACAGTTTACATTAACGAAGTGAAGACAGCGCTTGTTGAAGGCCTTATCACTCGTGAACAGTTCGACCTACTAGCCGTTGCAATCAACACAGGTACTAACCTACCTTCAGTTGCAACGCCAAACGGCCAAGCTGCGTTCCTATTCCTACTGACATCAGCACTAGCACCTTTGATTCGTCTATCATACGGTCGCATGGTTATCATGGCGCTTCCTTACACGGTTGTATTAGCGCTTGTTGGCTTGATGGGCATCATGTTCTTCCTAGAACCAGCAACAGCATTCTTCTACGATGCGGGCTGGATTGTGCCAAGTAGTGGTGATCTAACTCCAGTTGTGTCAGGTGGACACTAAAAATTTGAGTTGATTAGGAAACTTATCCAAGTTAAAAAGCTCTGAGTAATCAGAGCTTTTTTATATTTTCAGACAGGATTGTAACCGTGAGTATTTTTGCATCACTTAATCAGTTTTCGAAAGGACGCTTATCTTGGCTCCTTCTCCTTCTAGCGATTATCTTTTTTGAAGCCTGTGCCCTATTCTTCCAACACGTTATGATGCTAGCACCTTGTGTTATGTGCATTTACGAACGTGTGGCAATGATGGGAATTGGTTTTGCCGCGATGATTGGTCTTATCGCACCAAACAACCCACTCGTTCGCTGGATTGCATTAGCAGCATGGGGCGCAAGTGCTTATAAAGGTTTGATGCTGGCGATGCAGCACGTCGACTATCAGTTCAACCCATCACCGTTCGCAACGTGTGACTTATTCGTGACTTTCCCGAGTTGGGCTCCGCTAAACCAATGGGCTCCTTGGATGTTCGAAGCGTATGGTGACTGTGCGAAGATTGTTTGGCAATTCTTTGGCCTTTCAATGCCTCAGTGGTTAGTTGTCATCTTCGCAGGTAACTTGGTTGCACTTGCATTCATCGTGATTGCTCAGTTCTTTAGTGGTAAGCGTAAAAATCCAATTCAGTAATCGGTAATAATCTTTCGCACTTAGTACCGAGCAAGCAGATCAAAAAAGCCGACTATTAAGTCGGCTTTTTATTTATATTGCAATTACTTACCGCAACACTGTTTGAACTTCTTACCACTTTCACAAGGACAAGGATCGTTACGACCGACATCCTTAAACGGGTTCAAGCTCTTAGATTTCTTGCCTACCATCAGCTCATCAGCACCAAGTGCTACTTCGTTGATCATGAGATCAAGTTGATCAACAAAATCAGCCAACGCTGGCGGGTTCTCAATACCTGCATCACTCATTTGCTGTTGAGTTTGCTCTTCATCAATCGCCAACATCATGGTGGTCAATAATGCTTGCAGCATACGCTCTAGACCATCGTTGAGCACAACCTCATGCCATTGCTCTTCAATCATTGGCCACACAGACATAAAGCCTTCAGCAAAGTCTGCTAGCTGCTCTGCATCACTATTGGTCAGCGCAAGAATCGAGTACTCATTACGCAGAATGTAGTTATGCTGTTTGTGAATCTGCTCTTCAACAGCTGGCTGAATGGCTTTAAAACCTTCACCAAGTAGTGGCTCTAGCCAGCTTTCTGGTGTTAGCGGTTTTGTCATCAGGTTTGCAGCAAATACTGCACCTTCCAAAAACAGTGAAGATTCGTCTAGCTGAACTTCACCTTTCTCAATTAATGTGTATTGCATGACATCTGGTTTCCCATGAATTTGGCGGCATTATACCCCAGAGCTTATACCCAAGTAACCTCGAGATGCTTGGTTCAGCGAGAATGAGTTGGTTTGTAGACGCGGCGCCGATTTAAAGGTCTAGTGGGCCTAAACCAAGAATCGGCAACAAAGTATACAAGCCAAGGCCCTTACTATTTGCAAAGAGTGCCCTTCGGGAGCGTGTCATTGAACTCGCTTTTTTATTAAACCAATGGCTGCGTCAAACAACTTGGAAAGAGCTCGCTATTCCACGGCGTTGTTTTCCTTGACCTCGAATCAATGACAACGCTCTGAATCCAGAATCTTGAAGTCACTTGGGTATATAGGATGCTAGTTGATGTGTGTCCGCGTTGATGAGTCTTTTAATGACAAACTTCACTCACATCGCTACAATCGCCCTCCTTTTTACTACCAAACTGTATTAGGCAAGCTATGCGAGTTGTATTAGGCCCGATGGAAGGCGTTTTGGACCATTTGATGCGCCAAATCCTGACCGAGATAAACGACTATGATCTGTGTGTGACAGAGTTTGTTCGAGTGATCGATCAGCTGTTACCTGATCACGTATTCCATCGTTTGTGTCCTGAGCTGCTTCAAGGCTCACAGACCGCATCTGGCGTGCCTGTTCATGTACAATTGCTTGGCCAAGAGCCGAATTGGATGGCAGAAAACGCAGTCAAAGCCGCGGAACTGGGCGCTCGAGGTATTGATCTTAACTTTGGTTGTCCGGCAAAACTGGTAAACAAAAGTAAAGGTGGCGCGGCGCTTCTTCAGCACCCTGAGTTCATTCACAACATCGTAAAAGCATGTCGTGATGCCGTACCAAGCAATATTCCTGTCACTGCGAAAATTCGTCTCGGTTGGGAAAACCCTGAAGACTGCTTCGAGATTGTAGATGCGATTCAATCTGCTGGAGCAAATGAGCTGACGGTTCACGCTCGTACAAAGCAAGGTGGTTACAAAGCCTCGGAAATCAAATGGGAATACATTACCCAGATCCGTGAGCGTTTTTCTATCCCGCTCATCGCTAATGGTGAGATTTGGAACTACGAAGATGGCCAACGCTGTATTGAGACCACAGGAGTGGATTCTCTGATGGTATGTCGTGGCGCATTCAATATTCCAAACTTGGGTAACATGGTTAAACACAACCAGCAACCAATGGCTTGGTCAGAAGTCGTCGAACTGCTGATCTATTACTCTCAGTTTGAAATGAAAGGCGATAAAGGTTTGTATTATCCGAACCGCGTTAAGCAATGGTTCTCTTACCTACGCCAAGCCTACCCTGAAGCAAATGAGTTGTTCCGCGAAATTCGTACATTCAATAAAGCAGCGCCGATCGTTGAGCACATTCAACGTTACCGCGACGAGCTGCAATCTCGCGTCGCATAGTGGTTGACATAATTTGAGAGTACAGTGAATTAAGAATAAGAAAAAGGGCGATGAATTCGCCCTTTTTTGTTTCTATCGCTCGCTAGTTCTAGTGACAAATTTTGTTTTTGCCCGTGCTTTTCGCTTCATAAAGCTTCTCATCGGCAAGCTTAAACAGCTCATCAAAGCTTTCCAGTTGAGCAGCAGACTTAAACTCCACACCACCAGAAACGGTAAAGCCACCAGCAACCACCTTACGTGAACTCTTAGCGATCGCCTTTCTTACTCGCTCTAAAATTCGAAGCATACTTTCAAAATCTTCGTCGTAGATAGCAAGTACAAATTCTTCACCACCAAAGCGTGATGCGACATCTGAATGACGAATATTATCTCGGATGCATTTTGCCACCAAACGAATCGCATCATCCCCCACATCATGTCCATGGGTATCATTGATTGATTTAAAGTCATCAATATCGAATACCGCCAGCGCGACGTGTTTTTTAGTCATCTTATTGCGCCATACAGCCTGTATGCCACGTCGATTCAATAACCCAGTCATTGGGTCTTTCGCCGCCAATTCTTTGAAATAGCGACGCTCTGTTTGAGTGTTGACTAGGAACAATGCCACTGTGCTCAAAACATAAATAAAGAAAGCCACCGCGACGCTGTACTTCTCAAACGCCAATAGATTCTTCAATTCACTCCAAAGGTCGTATTCATAGAAAATACGGTGATTGGCACTCAAACGCTCATGCTCTATAGGCTTTAAACGCATCACATTGTCAGGAACATCCATTACAGCAGAAATGATGTGTAGCTTACCTGCCAGGTTTTCATTTGCTTTTAGTAACCCATCAACATCGAAATCAATCGATAACACGCCTTGGTGCTCATCTTTTTCATAAATGGGCACGGTTAAACTTACGACTTGGCCATCATGTCTGTCTAACATAGGCGCAGGGCCTGACATGGTCACTTTCATCGTCTCTTGAGCTGTTTTTTGCCAGAATGGTCTCGCCTTTAGCGTCTCCCACAGCTGTTGAGAGAAATATTGAGCATAGGTATCTGGCGAGGAGATGATGTAGCCTCGTTGATCAATGTAGTGAATCGCAACGATATGGGACTCAATGTCATGAAGGAAAGAGAGAGATGGTGCAAAGCCAGCTTTTTTTTCTGCCAACTTAAACAGCTTAGTGCCAGGTTGGCAAAGCGATTTTTGTCCCACGATCATGTAATCCAACTCCACTGCAGGTAACCCACCTGAGTGTTTGTTCTCTAATAGCAGAACATCTATCGGCCACACGTAACATAAGCCATTTTTTTCCATATGGTTATGTTCTTTAAATAGCGGGTGCGCGGGATTCGAGTAGTTAACAAAGCTGTAGTCCAACGCGGTCAATACTTTGATTGCGCGATCGATGGCACGGTCAACTTGAGAGTACTCTAGCGTGATGTAACGATTCATCGCATCGTAGTAGTTCTTTGCTGTCACCAGCATGACAACACAGAATAAAAAGAGTGGGAAGAAGATGACAAACTTGAGGCTAAATCGCCTTTTATTACCCATTGAGCACCATTGTTTCTAATAATATAAACCCTTCGAAAACTTAGATTATCGAAGGGCTGTTTATAGTTTTATATTTATGTATTCATAAATTTTAATAAAGAAGGCGCTCGAAGTCACTCGATCTGCCATATTTTGCAGTTCATTGCTGGGATATTGACAGAAAAATGACGTTCACCACTTACAACTTCACCTTTGTCTAATAATTGATGCAACTGTTTTGCATTTAAGCCAACTTGCCATAATGGAAGGTTAACATTTCGCTCGTATTCATCGAGGTTAAATGCCACAACTATTGCTTCTTCTTTCCATTGTCGAACGAAAACCATGACCTGTTCATCACAGTAAAGCCACTGCAAACTTCCGGACTGTAGAGCCTTGTATTGCTTGCGAATTCCTATCCACTTTTGATAAATCGGCAACCACTCAGAAGCCTCAATCAGCTCCCAAGGAAAGCAACGACGGTTATCAGGATCTTGTCCGCCTTCCAACCCAACTTCACTACCATAATAAAGGCATGGAGTGCCGACATAAGTCATGAGTAAACCCAGTGCAAGGCGCATTTTTTCCTTATCGCCATTCAAAAGCGTCAGAAAACGGGCGGTATCATGACTATCTAATTGATTCAGTTGAGACAGTTGGTTGGCAAATGGCACTTTTGCTCGCGCTTCATCCACCCACTCTTTGAAATCTAGTGCGTTGATGTCGATCGGATCGTACATGATGTCTTGCTTAGCAATCAGGGCACGAACAGGGTGCGCGAACCCGTAGTAGTTCATCGCTCCATCTTCTTGTCCACCTTGCAGCCATTGAGTAGCTTCAAAGAAATGCTCTCCTAACACATAAGCATTAGGGTTGATCGCTTTGGTCGCTTTACGAAACGCTTCTACATAGTGAGCATTGTTTTTTGCTCCCTCGCCTTCTCCCAGCATATGGATTACATCAAAACGCCAACCATCGACAGAATATGGTGGTTTAAGCCAATGCTTAATCACCGCATCCTCACCTTGATAAATATGATCGCGGACTTGTTCGTTCTCAAAGTTCAAAACCGGCAAATTGCCGATTCCTTTCCAGCCAATGTAATTATTGGTTTCTCCCTCGAAGAAGTAATAGTCACGAAAATCTGAATTTGGGTTTCCATACGCCCCAAGACCTTCTTGTTTTATATCGAACCAAGGGTGCTCCACTGAGGTGTGATTAAATACCGCATCCAAAACTACCTTCATTTGCTTGCCATGAATTCGTTCACACAAATCTGCAAACAGTTCATTGCTTCCAAACATTGGATCGATCGTGAAATAATCCGTAGTGTCATATTTATGATTACTTGGTGCAGTAAAAATTGGGTTGAAGTACAACGCTGTCACACCCAACTCATCCAAGTAGTCAAGCTTCTGCTCAACACCTTTTAAATCGCCGCCGAAAAACTCTCTTGCGCCCGTATTTTGGTGAGACCCAACCGCCTCCCCCCAAGGTTTTACTAAAATTTCTGGGTCGTATTGAGCGTAAGCATTTCGAATCGATTGCTCATCTTGGCTAGCCTTAAAGCGATCAGGAAAAATCTGGTAGAAGACCTGTTCTTGCACCCAGCGAGGAGGTTGAGACTGCGTGTTCAACTTAAAGTGGAACTCTTTCGGCGGCATACGCTTATGCACGCCTCTGCCATCAAGCCAAAGCTGGTGGTTGCCTTTGATCAGCTTGAACACATAATGGGTGACGTCACGGTCTCGGTTCGCTGCAAATTGTGCTTGCCACAACTGAAGCTCACCAGCATTACCACAAGGCTTCATCTCTATGAGGTATTCTTCGTTGTCTGGTTCACAGCGCACGTGCACGCTATCAAACTCGATGTTTTCGGTTTTCAAAATGACGGTAAGCCGTTCACCATCAAGAACAAGGCCATCTTCAGTCTGGCTATGGAAGATAAATGGAAGGGTCATGGTAAGCGCTCTTAGTATTGGAATATTCCACTATTTTAATAAAGAGCACCCATCTAAAAATCCTCCTTTTAAAAATACCGTACGGGTCATTTTCTCAAGGAGGATCACATTTGGTAGGCGTAGTCGAAAAACACTCTAAGCTAGTTCAACAACAAGCTGTCATCTGCCAACTCCTCTCCACGCACTTTAGAAAACATTTCCAATAAGTCTGGTACTTGCATATTCGCTCGCTGCTCACCCGCAACATCAAGAACAATTTCTCCTTGGTGCAACATTACTGTCCTGTCACCACAGGCCAGAGCATCCTTCATCGAGTGTGTCACCATCATTACCGTAAGATTAAACTCGGTGACAATGCGCTTAGTCAGTTCAATAACAAAAGCCGCCATACGAGGGTCTAACGCAGCCGTATGTTCATCAAGCAGTAGTAGCTTACTGTCTGATAGTGTTGCCATAACCAGACTAACCGCTTGACGCTGACCACCAGAAAGTAGCCCAATGCTGTCACCAAGGCGATCTTCAAGCCCTAAACCCAGAATGCTGATACGCTCTTGAAACAGCTTGCGACGTTTCGCTGATAGCGCCATCCCCCACCCGCGACGCTGACCCCGCATGTAAGCAAGCGCCATGTTTTCTTCGATGGACAAATCCCCACAAGTACCCGCTAACGGGTCTTGGAATACACGAGCACATTGAGTCGCTCGTTGCGCCACGGTTTTCCGGGTTACGTCTTGCCCATCAATGATCACCTGACCGCCAATCATCGGCGTCTCCCCTGTCACCGCCCCGAGCAAGGTCGATTTCCCTGCCCCATTGGAGCCAATAACGGTGAGAAACTGATGTTCAGGTACTTCTAACGAAACACCTTTCAAGGCTCTGTTTTCCAAAATGGTTCCGGGATTAAAGGTCACTTGGATGTTGTTTAATTCAATCATAACGCCTCCCCCGAACCATTTTTTGATGCGGCTTGTTTCGCACTGGTCGCGCGTTGTTTCGCTTTCATGCTCTGTTTCAGCTTTGGCGCGATCAACGCCACAGCAACGAGCACCGCCGTCACTAAGTTTAGGTCCGATGCTTGTAGACCAAACATGCCGGAGCTCAACGCAAAGGCAACAGCCAGACGGTAAAGTACTGAGCCGATTATTACCGCACAAACCGCAACCCAGATTTTGCGCCCTGGTATCAGAGTTTGGCCGAGGATCACTGCAGCTAAACCAACTACGATCGTACCTACACCAGAAGTGACATCAGCAAAGCTGTTGGTTTGAGCAAACAGAGCGCCAGCAAAACCGACAAAACCATTAGAAAGCGCGAGGCCAAAGTAGGTGTAAAAAGCCGTACTTGCCCCTTGTGCGGCCACCATTCGAGCGTTCACCCCTGTCGCTCTTAGCCCTAAACCAAAGTCACTGTTAAGAAGACGTACGACAAACAAAGCAGAGAGCAATACTAGTACACCGACAACCAACGGCCGGATGTACATAGAATCTCCCATGGCTTCAAACGGAGTGAGAATGGTGTCCTCACCTAGAAGGGCCATATTGGGCTTACCCATGATGCGAATATTGATAGAGAACGCCGCAATCATGGTAAGAATAGAAGCCAATAGGTGGAGAATGCCGCATCGAACCGCAAGAAAAGCGGTCACCCACCCAGTCATCCCACCAGCAATAACAGCCATTCCGGTTGCGATCCAAGGGTTGATGCCGGCGACGATTGCAGTCGCGGCAACGGCGGCGCCCATCGGGAAACTGCCGTCGACACTTAAATCAGGAAAATCAAGAACACGAAACGTAAGGTAAACGCCCAAAGCCACTAAGCCGTAAATAAGGCCAATTTCGAGCGCACCAAAAAAAGCAAATGCAGACATAACTGCTCCTTTCTGCACAAATCAGGTCGGCATTACACCGACCTGAACGTCACTCTTACTGCATGCTCGTCGCACGTTTTACAACTGAACTTGGTAACTGGATACCAAGCTTAGTTGCCGCTCCTTCATTGACAACAAGGTCTGAACCCGTTGCGACTTTTACGTCTAGCTTGCCCGGTTCTTGTCCTTCCAAAATAGCTGCAACATACTCAGCGGTTTGAACACCCACTTGGTAGTAATCAAAGCCCAAGCTTGCTATCGCGCCTTTTTCTACATAAGACGTCGCACCACCAAACACCGGTTTCTTAGCTTGGTTTGCAGCCACGATCATGCCCTCTATCGCACTGGCTACCGTGTTGTCTGTCGGTGCGTAAATCACATCTGATTTAGCAGCAATGGCTTGGGTCGCGGATTGAACATCAGCGCTTTTCAGAGCCGTCGCTTCAACCACTTTAAGTCCATTTGCTTCTGCACTCTCTTTTAACAGTTGCACCAACGTCACTGCATTAGCCTCACCCGGGTTGTAGACCACGCCAATGGATTTCGCTTCTGGCAAGATCTCTTGAATCAAAGCAACATGTTGAGCAACCGGAGACAAATCAGAAAGACCCGTTACGTTTTTGCCCGGCTGATGCATGGATTTCACAAGCTTTGCGCCCACCGGATCCGTTACCGCAGTAAACACCACTGGGATAGAACGTGTTGCAGACACTAAAGCTTGCGCTGACGGTGTTGCAATTCCCACCAGCACATCTGGGCTTTCACCCACATACTGACGCGCAATCTGTACGGCAATAGCTGGGTTACCTTGTGCGGTTTTGTAGTCAAATTCTAGGTTCTTCCCTTGCTCATATCCTTTCGCTTTCAAGCCATCTAATAAGCCTTGGCGAGTCGCGTCGAGCGCTGGGTGCTCCACGATTTGTGAAACAGCAACCGTCGCAGTGTTAGCAAGCACAGTAGCTGAGGAAAAAACCGTGGTCGCGGCAAGAATAGCAGTGGCGAGTAAACGTTTCGTTTTCATCATGACTCCTTGATGTCTCTCCGTCCTTGAACTGAAAGCCTCATCGAAAATGAATGCTTAACAGAAATAATGAGGAAGATGGGATGTTGTGTTTATTGCTGCGCACTTTTTGTGCATCTAATTGTCATTATTAGCGCTAAGTGTTGGGAAAGAAAAGCAAGATTTAACAACAAAGTAACATTTGTGATCTCGCAATCGGTACGAGAGGCGGTTATTGCAAACTGAGATAAGGGGGAAAGTCATGTTGCGGGCATAAAAAATGGAGTGACTAGAAAACACACTCCATTTCAATGAGTTAATTGTAGATTTGAGGAGTTAGAACCAACGCTCTAATGCAGTCTTATCCAACTGGCGGAACGCTCGGTTTAGGATCACTGCAAGTTCTTTGTATCTTGGACGAGCTTTTGCTGGCTCTAGTGCGAATCCTGATTCCGTAATTTTTTGGTGCAGTTCGCGATACCAAGAGGCCAACGCTGGTGGCAATTTGGTGTTGGAACGACTGCCTAACCACCACATACCTTGCAGTGGCATGCTGATTGCGAACAGCGCAACTACGATCGCTTGAGGAAGTGCGTCATAGTTATTAAACGCCATTTGAGTGAGCACACCGATCGCGGCGACCGCTGGCATCACTTTAATGCCAAAGCGCGTTGCTTTAATAATGCGTTGTTCGGGAAAAATGGCGTTCAGCTCTTTACGAACCGGCCAGATCTCCATGTAACTTTGGCCGTCTTTCAGGCTATGGATCAATCCGACTTGTTTGCTCATACCGCTCTCTCACTAAAAAATAGTTGAACATTTCAACTGAAGGCGCAAAAAATTGATGAAAGTTAATATTCTTTCAAAATTTTTTTGTTATCATTGCCTATTATCGCTATCCTTTGCAGACCCTCAATCTCATTGTTGCTGTTATTTACAATTTAAGCAACTCCGAGATTTTATTCTGCACGGATCGCTTCATAGTGGTGGATGGGTTCATCACTATTCATTTATACGGAATTAGAACAATTTTTGACCAAGATTAGTACGCACCCTTGGCGGTATCGTCTATTCTTGTGATTAATTTTTCATCCTTTAACTGATTTTGATCAGACGAATAACAGGTAGTCACACATGTCTAAGCTAGTTTTAGTTTTAAACTGCGGTAGTTCTTCTCTTAAATTTGCTGTTGTTGATGCAGAAACAGGTGCAGAGCACCTATCAGGTCTTGCTGAATGTCTTCACCTTCCTGAAGCACGTATCAAGTGGAAACTTGACGGTAAACATGAAGCTCAACTAGGTAACGGTGCAGCACACGAAGAAGCACTAGCGTTCATGGTTGAAACTATTCTTGCTTCTAAGCCAGAGCTTAAAGCTAACCTAGGCGCTATCGGTCACCGTATCGTACACGGTGGTGAGCAGTTCACTCAATCTGCACTAATCACTGATGACGTACTAAAAGGTATTCAAGACGCTGCGACTTTCGCACCGCTTCACAACCCAGCGCACATCATCGGTATCGAAGCTGCTAAGCACAACTTCCCAGAGCTTCAAAACGTTGCTGTATTCGACACTGCGTTCCACCAAACTATGCCTGAAGAGTCTTTCCTATACGCTCTTCCATACAAACTATACAAAGAGCACGGTATCCGTCGTTACGGCATGCACGGTACTTCACACCTATTCATCACTCGTGAAGTTGCAGGCCTACTAAACAAGCCAGTTGAAGAAGTAAACATCATCAACTGTCACCTAGGTAACGGTGCTTCTGTTTGTGCAATCAAGAACGGTAAATCTGTAGACACTTCTATGGGTCTTACTCCTCTTGAAGGTCTAGTAATGGGTACTCGTTGTGGTGATATCGACCCAGCTATCGTATTCCACCTACACGACGCTCTAGGTTACTCTGTTGAGGAAATCAACAACATGCTAACTAAAGAGTCTGGTCTTGCTGGTCTAACTGAAGTGACTTCTGACTGTCGTTTCGTTGAAGACAACTACGGTGAGAAAGAAGAAGCAACTCGTGCAATGGACGTGTTCTGTCACCGTCTAGCTAAGTACGTAGCTGGTTACACTGCTTCTATGGAAGGTCGTCTAGACGCAATCACTTTCACTGGCGGTATCGGCGAAAACTCTGGCCCTATCCGTGAAATGGTTCTAAACCGTCTAGGTATCTTCGGTATCGAAGTTGATGGTGAAGCTAACCTTAAAGCACGTTTCGGCGGCGAAGGTACTATCACTACAGCTAACAGCCGTATCCCAGCAATGGTTATCTCTACTAACGAAGAGCTAGTAATTGCTGAAGACACTGCACGCCTAGCAGGTCTTTAATAGATTTAACTGGCTAGCCACTCGGCTAGCCAGTTTTTCTTCCAAAAGAATTTCTTAGGGGCTTAACTCCTATTCTCTGAATTATTCATGGAATAAGAGTTGAGCTTTTATCCCCCAAATAGCTAAAGGTACTCTACGAATGTCTCGTACTATTATGCTTATCCCTGCAAGTGCTGGTGTTGGTCTAACTAGCGTAAGCATGGGTGTTCTTCGCGCAATGGAGCGCAAAGGCGTTAAGGTTTCTTTCTACAAACCAATTTCACAGCCACGTTCTGGCGGTGATCAACCTGATCTAACTTCAACTATCGTTGGTTACAACAGCGATATGAAGATCGGTCAACCACTAGCGATGTCTGTTGCTGAAAGCCTAATCGGTAACGACAACATGGACGAGCTGCTAGAAACTGTTGTTGAGCGTTACAACCAAATCAACAAAGATGCAGACGTAACGCTTATCGAAGGTCTAGTACCAACTCGTAAGCACCCATTCGCTAACCAAGTGAACGCGGAAATCGCAGCTACTCTAGGTGCGGAAATCGTTCTTGTTGCTACTCCTGGTACCGATAACCCAGCTCAACTTAAAGAGCGCATCGAAGTAGCATGTTCTAACTTCGGTGGTACTAAGAACAAGAACATCTCTGGCGTAATCATCAACAAGCTAAACGCACCTGTTGACGAAGCTGGCCGTACTCGCCCTGACCTATCTGAAATCTTTGACGATGCAGACAGCGCGAAGCAAAACGAAATGAAAGTGATGGAAATCTTCAACACTTCTCCAATTCGTGTACTAGGTTGCGTGCCATGGAGCATCGATCTGATCGCTACTCGTGCAATCGATATGGCTCAGCACCTAAACGCTGACATCATCAACGAAGGTGACATTGCGACTCGTCGTATCAAGAGCATCACTTTCTGTGCACGTTCTCTGCCAAACATGATTGAGCACTTCAAACCAGGTTCTCTACTTGTTACTTCAGCAGACCGTCCAGACGTAATCGTTGCAGCAGCACTTGCAGCAATGAACGGTGTTGATATCGGTGCAGTTCTATTGACTGGCGGTTACGACATCCCTGAAGAGATCACTGGTCTTTGTAAGCCAGCGTTCGAAACTGGTCTACCGATCTTCAAAGCACAAGGTAACACTTGGCAGACTTCTCTAAACCTACAGAGCTTCTCTATCGAAGTACCTGCAGACGATAAAGAGCGTATCGAGTTCATCAACGAGCACGTTGCTGGTCACATCGACGGTAACTGGATCGAGTCTATGACTGAAGGCACTCAGAAGTCTCGTCGTCTAAGCCCACCAGCATTCCGTTACCAGCTAACTGAGTTCGCTCGTAAAGCTGGCAAGCGTATCGTTCTTCCTGAAGGTGATGAGCCACGTACAGTTAAAGCTGCGGCTATCTGTGCTGAGCGCGGCATCGCTGAATGTGTGCTTCTAGGTAACCCAGACGAAATCCGTCGCGTTGCTGCACAACAAGGCGTTGAGCTAGGTGCTGGCGTAACTATCATCAACTCTGATGAAGTTCGTGAAAACTACGTTGCTCGTCTAGTTGAGCTACGTGGCGCGAAAGGCATGACTGAAGTTGTTGCTCGCGAGAAGCTACAAGATTCAGTATTCCTTGGCACAATGATGCTTGAGAACGACGAAGTAGACGGTCTAGTTTCCGGTGCGGTTCACACCACAGCAAACACTATCGTTCCTCCGTTCCAAATCATCAAGACTGCACCTGATGCGTCTATCGTATCTTCTGTATTCTTCATGCTGCTACCTGACCAAGTATTGGTTTACGGTGACTGTGCGATCAACCCAGATCCAACAGCTGAACAGCTTGCTGAAATCGCTATCCAATCTGCTGACTCTGCAGCGGCATTCGGTATCGACCCTCGCGTTGCTATGATCTCTTACTCTACTGGTGAATCTGGTAAGGGTGCAGACGTAGATAAAGTACGTGAAGCAACTAAGATTGCTCAAGAGAAACGTCCAGATCTAGTTATCGACGGTCCTCTACAGTACGACGCAGCGATCATGGAAAACGTGGCAGCTTCTAAAGCGCCTAACTCTCCAGTAGCAGGTAAAGCGACTGTATTCGTATTCCCAGACCTAAACACTGGTAACACGACTTACAAAGCGGTACAACGTTCAGCAGACCTAGTATCAATCGGTCCAATGCTGCAAGGTATGCGCAAGCCTGTAAACGATCTATCTCGCGGTGCACTAGTAGACGATATCGTGTACACAGTTGCTCTAACTGCGATTCAGGCGGATCAAGCTGACCAAGCTCGCGAAAAAGCAGTTAACTAATTAACTGCACTTTTCTGAATGCAAAAAACCTCGCCACGGCGAGGTTTTTTTTCACTTTGTGTTCGAATAAATCAATACAAAGCCAAAAACAAAATAGCGCCAGAAAGCACGCAGCCAACCATAACGGGCGCAACTCTTCTCCATAATGCCTTATCCCCTATTGCAACAACCATCCCCATTTTTACCACTGTATTGACTGAGGCCGCGATCAGAATACCCAATGCCGCGGTTTCCACGCTCAAGGTTTGGGTACTTTGCCGTCCAAGCGCAAGGGAAATAGCATCGACATCCGTAATACCAGATAACGCAGACAGTATTAGCACACCAGCACTACCAAACAGATCAGACAGTGCATGCGATAACAACATGATCACGGCGAGCACAACCCCAAAGAAAAGCGCCGATTGAAGGGCTAATGGGTTGGTTTGTTTATTCGGTTGTTCTATTTGCTCAACCTCGCTGCGACGCCATATCCACCAAGCAGACAAATAGAGGGCAGCCATCATGACCAAGGCAATGGGTCCCAACAATGTCACTAATTGGGGATTAATCACCGAAAGAACGATCAGCAACCGAGGAAACATAGTCCCGCAACTTAGCAGTATGCCGCTGGCAAGCAAAGGACTGATATTCGCTTGCTCCCGTGAAAGGTGAGAGAACTGCAGTGTAAGTGCAGTAGAAGAACTTAGCCCAGCGAAGACAGACGTAAACAAAATACCCCGCTTCGCACCACCGATCTTAATCGCGAAATAACCGACAAATGAAATACTAGCAATCAGCACCACCATCCACCAAATTTCATAAGGGTTCAAAGCCTTCCATGGGCCGTAAGCTTGGTTGGGTAAAAGAGGTAATAGGACGATAGAAATGAGCAGCAGACGCAAAGCAGCATCAAGCTCGTACTCTTGGAGACGCTGAAGCGCCTGATGAAGCTCTTTCTTGTTATCCAGTACCACCGCAGTGATAACCGCTGCGGCCGCAGCAAGAACAGGCTCCCCAGAAACAGCGAGACTGCCAAGAACAAAGGTGATCACCAAACTAACCACGCCAGTAATGCTGATGTCCTCACTCTTTCTTTGTTGAATAACAAACGCAATACAGGCAAGGATAACCAAAGCAATCAACGCAAAACCAAGCAATAACGGTGTGTAGATGTTGGCAAGAATCCCAACTAAGCCACCCAGCAAACCGACTAAAGAGAAGGTACGAATACCCGCAACGCGACTGCCCTCAATGCTATTACGCATTACCCAGCCACGTTGAGTTCCGACAATTGCACCTAATAACAGTGCAATAAACAGATTCCAAATTAGATGCTCGCCACTGACAAACTCATTGATATCCATACCCCACCTCAGTCCAAGATCGGCCGTTATATCATCAGTTTATGTTATGAGCGGAAAGAAGTTGTGATGATTGGAAGATATTGAGAAAAAAGAAAAAGCGCCACATCAAATGGCGCTTCTCTCGGAGAGCTTGAAGTTAGATTAAATCTCGGTCATGGGGTGAATCCAAATCTAACTCAGGCCCTTTTGGTACGACTTGCGTCGGGTTGATACCCGTATGACTGAAGTAGTAGTGACGCTTAATGTGGTAGAAGTCGGTAGTCTCTGCGACGCCTTCCACTTGATAAAGCTCTTTCAAATAACCCTGAATATTTGGGTAATCCGCAATGCGTTGTTTATTACACTTAAAGTGGCCTACATACACAGCGTCAAAACGAACAAGAGTAGTAAATAGGCGCCAATCCGCTTCGGTGATTTTATTGCCTGCTAGATAACGATGCGTCGCAAGATGTGCATCAACTTTATCCAGAGCAGTAAACAATGAATCAAACGCCTCTTCGTATGCCTCTTGAGTGGTCGCAAACCCGCAGCGGTATACACCGTTATTCACGTTTGGATAAATGTAATCGTTCCATCCATCAATTACGCTTTGAAGTTGCTCTGGATAATAATCATCGTGATTGCCAGTTAACTCATTGAACTCAGAGTTAAACATACGGATGATTTCAGACGATTCATTCGACACTATGGTGTTGGTCTTTTTGTCCCATAAAACCGGAACGGTAACGCGGCCTGTGTAATCGGGCTTAGATTGAGTGTAGATTTGGTGCATACGAGTATGGCCAAACAGTGGCTCAGGTAACCCCATCTGCCAACCTTCGCTGAGCATATCTGGACACACAACGGTGACGTCAATGTGCTTTTCCAAGCCTTTGAGTTTACGGAAGATCAGTGTGCGATGCGCCCACGGACAAGCGAGTGAAACATACAAATGGTAACGGCCCGACTCTGGCTGGAACGTTGCATCAGGTTTGTTCTTTATCCAATTGCGAAAGCCTGCATCTTCACGAACAAACTTACCACCGCTTGATTTAGTTTCGTACCATACGTCGTGCCAAACGCCTTCAACTAACTTACCCATGACTGCTCTCCTCATATTCTGTTTTCTACTATATTAGCGCTTCATGTACAGCTTAGAATCCGACCATTTAGTCCATCTTGTTCAAGAATTTCGAATGAACTAAAACTAAGAGAAATCGTAGGCATAAAAAAAGCGCGACCCTATAAAAAGGAGCCGCGCTTAAGCCCGTCACAGGCCGAATTTAATTACACTGCTACGTGTAGACAAGATACTGCGTGAACATCTGAACCTTCGATGTGTGGCTTAGTCTTCGCACACTCTTCTGTTGCTTGTGGACAACGAGTACGGAACACACAACCAGAAGGAGGACTAATTGGTGATGGTAGATCACCTTCTAGCATCTGAATCTTCTTGCTGCGTTCAATTTTCGGATCCGGAATTGGAACCGCTGACATCAACGCACGTGTGTATGGGTGTTTTGGATCGGCAAACAATGCTTCCGCTTCACCCAACTCAACAGCGTTACCTAGGTACATAACCAGTACGCGGTCTGAGATGTGTTTCACCACTGACAAATCGTGCGCGATGAATACCAATGAAAGACCTAGCTCTTTTTGCAGCTCTTTCAATAAGTTAACTACCTGAGCCTGAATCGATACATCCAGTGCTGAAACCGGTTCGTCACAGATGATCATCTTCGGCTTTAGAATAAGCGCACGAGCGATACCAATACGTTGACACTGACCACCTGAGAACTCGTGTGGGTAACGGTTGATCACGTTTGGCAGTAGACCAACCTTCGCCATCATCTCTTTAACACGGTCTTTCACTTCTTGCTTAGTCAGTTCTGGGTAGAACGTCTCTAGCGGCTCAGCGATGATGTCGCCGACTGTCATACGCGGGTTCAAAGAAGCCAAAGGATCTTGGAAAATCATTTGAATTTCTTTGCGCGTTTCACGGCGTTGGACGTCTTTCATCTTTGTAAGATCTTGGCCTAACCAAACCACTTCGCCATCTGTTGCTTCAACCAAACCAATGATCGCGCGAGCAAACGTCGATTTACCACAACCAGACTCACCTACTACACCAAGAGTCTCACCTTCGTATAGACGAACGTTTACGCCGTCTACCGCTTTTAGGCTTGAAGGTTTTGCCCAAGGCCATGCAGATTTTGATGCAATGCTGAAGTGAACTTTCAGATCAGATACATCCAGAATTAGTTTTTTGTCTGTACTCATTTGCTCCAAGCCTCCCATTCAGAAAAACATGCACGCTGACGGCCATCACCAAACGGCGTCAGAATTGGTGCTTCACGCTTACAACGATCCATCACACGGTGGCAGCGATCTTGGTAAGGACAACCAGGTGGTAGACGAAGCAAGTTAGGCGGGTTGCCTGGAATCGTCGGCAGGATCTCGCCTTCTGTATCCAAACGAGGAATCGCCTTCAATAGACCTTCCGCGTAAGGGTGGCTTGGGTTGTAGAAGATTTCGTTCACCGTGCCGTACTCCATAGTACGACCTGCGTACATCACAAGTACTTTGTCACATGAACCCGCTACGACGCCAAGGTCGTGCGTGATCATGATGATTGCAGTGTTGAACTCAGATTTCAGTTCGTTCAGCAGATCCATGATCTGCGCTTGAACCGTAACGTCCAATGCCGTCGTTGGCTCATCCGCAATAAGCAGTTTTGGACGACACAGTAGCGCCATTGCGATCATTACACGCTGACGCATACCGCCTGAGAACTCGTGTGGGTACATGGTGATACGCTTACGAGCTTCTGGGATTTTTACTGCTTCAAGCATGCGAACAGACTCTTCGAACG
Organism: Vibrio sp. M260121; assembly: GCF_036533715.1. Lineage (NCBI taxonomy): Bacteria > Pseudomonadati > Pseudomonadota > Gammaproteobacteria > Vibrionales > Vibrionaceae > Vibrio > Vibrio sp. M260121. The sequence continues at coordinate 36,736 of NZ_JATABF010000027.1, forward strand.
CTTCTGCTTTACCCATACCTTTGTGCAGCATCAGTACTTCCATCAGCTGATCGCTCACTTTCATGTATGGGTTAAGAGACGTCATCGGGTCTTGGAAGATCATTGCGATCTGTTCCGCACGAACCTTGTTCAGCTCTTTTTCTGGAAGGTTAAGAATCTCATTACCTTCGAATTTCGCACTACCAGAGATAATACCGTTCTTAGCCAGTAGACCCATGATTGCGAATACAGTTTGTGACTTACCTGAACCAGACTCACCTACGATACCTAGGGTCTCACCTTGATTCAGAGAGAAGTTCAAATCGTTTACTGCGGTTACGATACCATCTTGCGTGGTAAATTCGACGCGCAGATCTTTGACATCTAATAAACTCATCATTGCTTCCTTCATTCTTTCTATTTTTAATTATCTGTCTTTTGGATCCAGCGCATCACGCAGACCGTCACCAACGTAGTTGAAGCAGAATAGAGTCACAACCATGAATGCTGCTGGGAACGCCAGCTGCCAGATTGCCACTTCCATTGTTTGCGAACCTTCTTGTAGAAGTGCGCCCCAACTTGTCATTGGTTCCTGTACACCAAGACCAAGGAATGAAAGGAATGATTCGGTCAGAATCATGCTTGGGATAAGTAGAGTTGAGTAAACCGCTACGATACCCAGTACGTTTGGAACGATGTGGCGAGTGATGATCTTCCACTTGCTCACACCACAAACGTGTGCCGCTTCAATAAACTCTTTACTACGTAGACTTAGCGTTTGACCACGTACGATACGAGCCATATCTAGCCATGCAATAGCGCCGATAGCGACAAAGATAAGAACGATGTTACGGCCGAAGAATGTTACCAGTACGATAACTAGGAACATGAACGGAACCGCGTATAGGATTTCAAGAATACGCATCATGATACGGTCAACTTTACCGCCGATGAAGCCAGAAGCTGCACCGTAAAGCGTACCAATCACAACCGCAACTAATGCACCTAGAACACCAACCATTAGAGAGATACGACCGCCAATCAGCGTACGTACGTAAAGGTCTCGACCTAAGCTGTCAGTACCGAACCAGTGCTCAGCACTTGGACCAACGTGCATTGCGTACCAGTCTGTATCGTCAAATGTGTAAGGTGCCAGCATTGGCAGGAAGATTACCGCAAGGGTCATCAATGCAAGAATGAACAAGCTCACCATTGCCGCTTTGTTACGCATAAAGCGGATGCGGGCGTCTTGCCATAAACTACGGCCTTCAACTTCCAGGTTCTCTGCAAATTTCTCGACCGCTTCAAGATTCTCTTTTTTCGTTAACATAACCATACTTCCCTGTTAGTAGCGAATTTTCGGGTCAATCATTGCTAGCAGAATATCAACGATAGCGTTGAACAAGATGAATAGGAAACCAATCAGAATGGTTACACCCATTACTAGCGAGTAGTCACGGTTGAAGGCTGCGTTTACAAACAGCTTACCAATACCTGGCAGACCAAAGATGGTCTCAACAACTACCGAGCCGGTGATAATGCCAACAAACGCCGGTCCCATGTAAGACACTACAGGAAGCAGGGCTGGTTTTAATGCGTGTTTCAGGATGATGTAACGGTAGCTTAGACCTTTCGCACGGGCAGTACGGATAAAGTTACTGTTCAATGTCTCGATCATCGAACCACGAGTGATACGAGCAAACGTGGCGACATAAAGCAGTGACATTGCAATCACTGGCAGCACCAAATATTGCCATGAGCCATCATGCCAACCGCCTGCAGGGAATAAATTCCAGTGGAGCGAGAACAAGTAAATCAAAGCCGGCGCCAACACGAAGGATGGCATTACTACCCCAAGCATCGCCGTAGACATAATGGTGTAGTCAAGCCACGAGTTTTGTTTGAGCGCGGCTATGGTCCCGATCGTCACCCCCAGGATGACCGTGAAGATAAAGGCAATGAAACCTACCTTCGCCGATACTGGTAGTGCTACCGAGATTAGCTCGTTTACTGTGTAATCTAAGTATTTGAATGAAGGACCAAAGTCGCCTTGGACAACGTTAGTCAAGTACGTGGTGTACTGCTCAAATACTGGCTTATCTAGGCCATATTTGGCTTCAATGTTCGCCATAACTTCTGGCGGTAATGGACGCTCGCTCGAGAATGGGTTACCCGGAGCGAAACGCATAAGAAAGAAAGATACGGTGATCAAAACCAACATTGTTGGGATCGCCTCAAATATCCTTTTTGCGATGAATTTAAGCATAAACTCACTCTTTCAGTCTGTGACAGTTAAAAAAATTGATGATAGGCACCGCACGTCCCTTTATTGGGACGTGTGGGCCTTATTCTTATAGTCTTGAAGCGACTTTAATTAGTCTGCTTTGATGTAAAGATCTTTGGTGTAGATCTTTTCTTCCGCGTTGTTAGCAGGGAAACCACCAACGTGCGGGTTTAGTAGACGAGAACGAACGTACTGGTAGATAGGCGCGATAGGCATATCTTGAGCCATCAGTTGCTCAGCTTCTAGGTAGATCTTGGTACGCTCTTCTTCTGAAGTCGACTTAATCGCTTTGTCGATCAGAGCATCGTACTCTTTGTTACCCCAGTGCTGACCACCAGTTGTGTTCGAACTAACCATAAGGGTTAGGAATGAAGATGCTTCGTTGTAGTCGCCACACCAACCAGCGCGTGCTACTTCGAAATCACCTTGGTCTTTCGTAGATAGGTAAGTTTTCCACTCTTGGTTTTCTAGCGTTACGTCTAGACCTAGAGTTTTCTTCCACATAGAACCAAGCGCTACGGCAAGTTTCTTGTGGTTCTCATCTGTGTTGTATAGAAGAGAGAACTTAAGAGGGTTGTCTTTGCCGTAACCCGCTTCTGCCAATAGGCGTGCCGCTTCTTCGTTACGCTCTTTTTGCGTCATCTTGCCGTAAGCTGGTAGCTCAGGGTTGAAGTGCGCAGTGATTTCAGGCGTCAGGAAGTAAGCAGGCTTCTGACCTTGGCCAAGAATCGCGTTCGCTACGATGTTACGGTCGATAGCGTAAGAAATCGCTTTACGAACGCGAACGTCGTTGAAAGGCTCTTTCTTAGTGTTGAATGAGTAGTAGTAAGTACACAGGCTGCCTTCAACCGATACTGACTCTGGGTGCTCTTTCTTCAGACGCTTAAAGTGCTCAGTCGGCAGTTTAGACGTGAAGTCGATTTCACCAGATAGGAAACGGTTCATTTCAGCAACGCCGTTTTCGATTGGAAGGTACGTTACTTTGTTGATAACAGTTTTGTCGTTATCCCAGTACTGTTCGTTACGAACAAGCTCTAGACGCTCGTTCACAACCCAGTTGTTTACTACATAAGCGCCGTTACCTACGAAGTTTTCTGGTTTCGTCCATTGATCACCAAACTTCTCTACTGTCGCTTTGTGTACTGGTTTCATTGTTGTGTGACCAGCCATCATTACAAAGTAAGGAACCGCTGTGTCTAGCTCAACCACAAGTGTGTGGTCGTCTGTCGCTTTAACACCTAGCTCGCTCTTGTCTTTTTTGCCCGCAACGATGTCTTTCGCGTTTTTCATCTTGGTGTATTCCATGTACCAAGAGTATGGCGAAGCGGTTGCAGGATCGACTGCACGCTGCCAGCTGTATACGAAATCTTGTGCTGTTACAGGATCGCCGTTAGACCATTTAGCGTCTTTACGTAGGTGGAAAGTGAAAGTTTTGTTGTCTGAGGTTTCCCAGCTCTCAGCTACACCAGGGATAGTGTCGCCGTCTGCATTTTGGTTCACTAAGCCTTCAAGGAGATCACGAATCACATGCGACTCAGGAACACCTTGAGATTTGTGCGGGTCAATTGTTGCAACTTCGGTACCGTTACCGCGAACGATTTCTTGTTTCTCAGCAAGTTTAGTGCCTGCTGGAACGTCAGCAGCGAAAGCGGTAGTAGAAGAGGCAGCCACTGCCAGGCCAGCACCTAGAAGAAGGGCTTGGGTGATTTTGTTCTTATACATGCGTAAAACTCCAAGTTTTTCATTAGCATCCATGACTTCTCTGCAAGGGACTGGAACGGTCAGAATTTTAGAACTTTTTAGCGCACTTTTTGAGCACAAAATACTAAAACCTTACAAAGACTGCGGCACACATTAGCAACCATTGAAGTAATTTGCCATAAAAATGTAGCAAAAAAAATAATAATTCTGTAAATAGTGCCTATATTTAGCAATAAATACCGCACAAAAAGTATTGAGTAGAGAAATACAGATTCGCATGGTCATTTGACAGGCAAAACTTTCGATAAATCTAAATTCAAACTCTTTGATAGCATCTTATGCTAGATATACGTACAAAAATTAACATTTATGACACATTGAGTCTAATTAATAATTGCATATATCTCGTTCGATATTTTTTATTGTGAACAAGGTCACCGAGAGGAGAAAGAGAGGAAAAATGGTGGTTTTGACGGCAAGTGAGAGTAGAAAATGAGCTCGCTTTTTACGCTAAAAAAACAAAAAGCCAGACGCTATTAACATCTGGCTTTGAACGATTTGCTAGCAGAATAAAAAACTGCCCTACTTTTCCCAGCGCTGTGCAGCTTGATGATCGGTATCGCGAGACTCAATCCAGCGGTTTTCACTGGTGGTGCGCTCTTTTTTCCAGAATGGTGCTTTAGTCTTTAGAAAGTCCATAATGAACTCGCAAGCATCAAATGCCGCACCACGGTGGGCGCTCGAGACACCAACAAACACAATCTGGTCTCCAGTATCTAGATCACCAACACGATGAATCACGCGGACACCCAATAACGGCCAGCGAGATTCCGCTTCGTCACAGATGTCGATTAGGCTTTTTTCTGTCATGCCCGGATAATGTTCTAAGTGAAGACCAATGACGTTGTCGCCAAGGTTCATATCACGGACTTTACCGATGAAGGTTACGACCGCACCAGAGGCTGTACCTTCTGATAGGCGTTGGTATTCTTGATCAACCGAAAAATCTTCTGCTTGTACAGAAACACGAGAATCCATCTTACCCCCCTGTTACTGGCGGGAAGAAGGCAACTTCATCGCCTGCTTTCACCTCAGTCTCTAAAGGGACGATAGATTGGTTTACCGCTGCCAGTAACTTACCTGGTTCTAGCGCTAAATCCCACTTGCCTTCTTTGTCAGCACCTGACTCAACAAGGTGAGCTCGAATGGCTTCTACACTATCAAACTGGCCTTCAAGTTCTAGACCATCCATACCAACTAGCTCTCGCGTTTGAGCAAAGAAAAGTACTTTAATCATTATTCCGCCTTGAAGTGTCCAGATTTACCGCCCGTCTTCTCTAGGAGACGAACTTGTTCAATAACCATGTCTTTCTGCACCGCTTTACACATATCGTAAATCGTTAATGCCGCCACTGAAGCCGCCGTCAGCGCTTCCATTTCTACGCCTGTTTTACCCGCTAGCTTACATACAGATTCGATACGTACTTTGTTTTCTGCTTCGATAGCTTCCAGTTGAACTTCAACCTTAGAAAGCAACAGAGGATGACAAAGAGGAATCAAATCCCATGTTTTCTTAGCTGCTTGAATACCAGCAATACGAGCCGTCGCAAACACATCACCTTTGTGGTGTTGGCCTGAAACAATAAGTTGCAGTGTTTCTGGAGCCATGTGCACGAACGCTTCAGCACGTGCTTCACGAACGGTTTCCGCTTTTGCTGACACGTCCACCATGTTAGCTTCGCCAGACGCGTTGATATGTGTAAATTGGGTCATTGTTTTTCCTTCGCTTTTAGGAAAGGTTATACAGATAGGTGTGGCATGAAGTTACAAGGACGGTGGCTTGCATCTAGCTGTTGCTTGATGATCTTCGTCCAACCAGTACGACACGCACCAGTAGAACCCGGCATTGCAAAGATAACAGTGTGGTTAGCGAAACCAGCAATCGCACGAGACTGAATGGTTGAAGTACCAATCTCTTCGTAAGAAACCAAACGGAATAGTTCACCAAAACCTTCTACTTCTTTATCAAATAGTGGCTTAAGTGCTTCTGGCGTGCTGTCACGTGAAGTGAATCCCGTACCGCCAGTGATCATGATTGCTTGTACATTTTCGTCAGCAATCCATTGAGAAACGATCGCGCGGATCTTGTACATGTCATCGATAACGATCTGCTTATCTACTACGTTGTGACCCGCTTCTTTTGCGTGTTCAACTAGGTAACCACCAGAAGTGTCGTTTTCTTCAGTACGAGTGTCAGATACCGTCAGAACGGCAATGTTTGCAGGTTGAAATTTGCTTTCAGCGTGACCCATTTGTTCACCTATTCTCTATTTTTGCTTTGATACGCAGAGTATCGATTCTGGAAAAAATCATCGAAAGCCACGTCAGCTCCCGATGTGAAATCTGATTGGAATTAACCGCCGATAGACGCAAGATGTGGCGTCATACCTGTGTTGCCATCGTGCAAGAAGTGACTCACGGATTTCGTTTGCAGCTGCGCTTGAATACGTTCAATCAATTCATTTTCTTGCTCGTCACGCTCTAGTAGGTCACGCAGTTCCACGCCATGTTCACCGAACAGACACAGATGCAGTTTACCCAAAGCGGAGACACGAAGTCGGTTACAGCTCTCACAGAAGTCTTTTTCGTATGGCATGATCAGGCCAATTTCACCCTTGTAATCTGGATGAACAAATACCTGTGCAGGACCATCATTATGAGAACGTACTTTGAGTAACCAACCATTGGCAATTAATTGATTGCGGATAGCGACACCAGAAACATGGTGCTTAGCAAACAGATCATCCATTTCTCCCGTCTGCATTAGCTCGATAAAACGCAGTTGGATAGGACGGTCTTTAATCCAGTTGAGGAAAGCAGGTAGCTCGTTGTGGTTAAGGTCTTTCATTAGTACCACATTAACTTTGACTTGCTCATAACCCACTTCAAATGCACGTTCGATACCATTCATCACTTCAGCGAATTTATTTTCACCTGTGATTTGATGGAACATACGCGGGTCAAGGCTATCCACACTCACGTTGATGTTGGTCAAGCCAGCTTCACGCCAGTCAGCAACTTGTTTCGCCATGCGGTAACCATTGGTCGTTGTCGCTACCTTTTTGATACCCGGCGTGGTTGCTACTGAGTGGATAATGTCAGTAAAGTCTTTGCGTAAACTCGGCTCACCACCTGTGATACGTACCTTTGAGGTACCACAATCTGCAAACGCTTTTACAACACGTTTGATCTCTGGGAGAGAAAGAAATGACGAGTTTTTATTGCCCGATGGCTTGTAGCCGTCAGGAAGGCAATAGGTACATTTAAAATTACAAACGTCAGTCACTGACAGACGCAAGTAATAGAACTTACGATGAAATTTGTCTTCGAATTGTTGCGCCACGGAACACCTTTCCAAACACGGGAGGCATAATCATTTCCAAGTATGCCCTTGTGACAGTATGTCACTGGCTCAAGACGCTTATCCTAGGACTTAGCATAGTGAGCTCGGAGTTATGGCAACCAGAGGAGGTAAACCCCTGATAGCTTTGCCGTGTAAAATACTTAATATTTGTAATGGAATCCAGACTTGAGTGATAAAAAACTCTCTAGAAACACAATTTACCGCTTAGTGAGTACCCCTTTGGCACTCATTAAGTTAAATTGTAGTCGTTTTTTACAAGATTATTAGAAGAACGTAATGAATATCTACACCGATAAGAAAGTGGTCGCAGTTGGCGGTGGTCACGGTTTGGGCCGTATGTTGGCGGCATTAAAAGATTTTGGCAGCAATGCAACGGGCATTGTGGCGACAACCGATAACGGTGGTTCAACAGGCCGTATCCGTCATTGTCAGGGTGGCATTGCTTGGGGTGACACGCGCAACTGTATCAATCAGTTGATCACTGAGCCATCAATCAGTTCTATGATGTTCGAATACCGATTTAAAGGTACAGGTGAACTCGACGGACACAACCTCGGTAACCTAATGCTGACCGCACTGGATAACCTATCGGTACGCCCTCTCGATGCCATCAATCTTATCCGCAATATGCTGAAAGTGGACGTTCACATTCTTCCTATGTCTGAGCACCCTTCCGATCTCACCGCGTTATCAGTGGATGGGCAGTGGGTGACCGGTGAAACCAACGTTGATGAGATGGACACCGATTTACGTCGCCTCGATCTTTCACCAGAAGTTCCTGCAACGAAAGAAGCCGTGACTGCACTGGCAGAAGCAGACGTAATTATTCTTGGCCCTGGCAGCTTCCTAACGAGCATCATGCCGCCACTGCTGTTGCCAGAACTTGGTAAGGCGATTGCCGCTAACCAAAAAGCAAAAGTCATTTTTGTGGCGAACTTAAGCCCAGAATATGGCCCTGCAGGTCGAATGACGATGAAGCAAAAGCTTGAATGGTGTGAGCGCGCTTGCCAAGGCAGAAAAATAGATGTTGTATTAGCAGAAGAGACTGAACAAGAAGTTCTAGATAACTGGAACGTTGTCACTGAATCATTAGCGTCGACTAACCGCGATTGGCGTCACGACCGTGAAAAGCTGAAGCTTGCCATTGAGAGCCAACTGCTCACTGATTAACCGTCATTAAGCAAAGTTCATAAAAAAGCCCTTCCACATCGGAAGGGCTTCTTGTTTATAAACAGCTGTTATTGCTTTATTTGGTTATCTGAGTTGGTCACTTTGTCCAAGAACGGTAAGTATCGCGAGTCACATGCAATAAATCGAGCATCTCACCAACTTCACTCCCTTGCTCTTGCAATTGATTTGCTTTGGCTTGCTTATCAATGGCAATAGCCAGTTCACACAGTCGATCAGCACCAAAACTCGCTGCGCTGCTCTTCAACGCGTGGCTTATCTCTTTTAAGTAAACCAACTGCTCAGTACCTACAAGAGTGGATAGGTTGTTGATGTAGGTGTCCATTTCCCCAAGAAAAATATCAAGCAAAACAGGAACATTATCACGGCCAATTTCGGCAGAGAGTTCTTCAATTTTTTGCTGATTTAATACGTCCGTACTCATACGTTCTGTTTTTCGTCCTTGCTATTCCAAGCTTGCAACTTGCGATAAATCGTCGAAGGGCTGACATCTAGGTAGCCCGCAGCGCGTGGAATGTTGCCGTCACACGCCTGAATCGCCTGCTCGATGGCCATTTTTTCAGTCATCCAAAGCGGCATAATGTCTGACACCGTCATGATTTCAGGTTCAATAAATTTTGAAATCGATTGACGAACCACTGGTTGATTCAGTGGTGGTGGCAGCATGTCCAACGTAATTTCTTTGCCGTTGTTCAGTACCACGATATTACGCAGTACGTTTTGCAACTGACGAACGTTACCCGGCCATTCGTAACTGTTGAAACGTTCAATCACATCTTGTGCAAAACGGATAAAACTTTTGCCTTCCTCGTGAGACATATAGCCCAGTAGCGAATACGCAATTTCAATCACGTCTTCGCCGCGCTCACGCAACGGTGGAAGGTGTAAAGGAATCACGTACAAACGGTAGTACAAGTCTTCACGGAAACGGCCTTCTTGCACTTCTTTCCAAGGGTCGCGGTTGGTCGCACACACGAATCGCACGTCAACACTCTTCATCTTTGAAGAGCCCACTTTTTGGAAAGTACCCGTTTGGATAAAGCGCAATAACTTAGTTTGAAGATCTAAGTCCATTTCACACAATTCATCAAGGAACAGCGTGCCACCATCGGCAAGCTCTGCCGCACCTTGGCGATCATTCGCAGCACCGGTAAACGCACCTTTTACGTGACCAAACAATTCACTTTCAATTAGATCTTTTGGGATCGCAGCACAGTTAATAGCGATAAACGGCTTATCACCACGTTTGCTTGCTGCGTGAATGGCTTCGGCACACACTTCTTTACCGGTACCACTTTCACCCGTGATGAAAATACTCGCTTTACTACTCGCAGCGGAGTCAATGGTGCGGTAAACCTGCTGCATGGTTTGGCTACTGCCGATAAAGCCTTGGTAATTTTGGTTACCTGGGTTATCCGCTTCATTCTTAAGCTTGGTTGCTTTGCGAATTGCGTTGTTCACCGTGACACGAAGACGGTCGGCTTCACATGGTTTGATTAAGAAGTCTTGAGAACCATGACGCATCGCTTCTACCGCAGTATCGATAGAGCCATGAGCAGTCATAAAGATGATTGGCACGTCTGGGTGGCTTTTCTTCACCGCGTGCAATACGTCCATCCCCGTCATATCAGGTAAGCGGAGATCGAGCAGAATAAGATCGGGAATTCGATGGTTCAGGCTTTCGATGGCGTCTCTGCCTGTTCCAACAATATTAATATCGATGCCGAGAGGCGTCAGGTAAGAACGATACAATGCCGCTACGGATGCGGTGTCTTCTACCATTAGTAGATAACGAGACTTTTGACCTTCTGTTATTTGTTGCATAGCCTAGCCGATTTTTCGTTGTGTTTTAAATAATAATCGCATTACGCTTTGCATTTTGCAAATAATCATTTGTTAGACTGTGGGTATTCTAAACAAAGTAAACCGAATATCAACAGGTTAAATTATGGCACAAACCATGCTGTATACTCTTTGACCCCTCGGGTCACCTAGCCAACTGACGTTGTTAGTGAACGACATGTTCACAAAACGAGCCAATAGACCCGACTGCCTATTGGCTTCTTTTTTGTCTATTGAACAGGGAATAATAAAATGCCCAAGCACCGTCTGTAGACACAAGCACTTGGGCATTATAAGGCGCGTTGAATTAGCTATTGGCAATGAACTGAGCGCGCAACTTCTCTATCTCATCACGTTTTTGGGCTGCCAACTCAAACTCTAGATCTTGGGCGTGTTGGTACATCGCTGCTTCCAAGCGACTGATCTCTTTCTCCAACTGCTGCGGAGACATAACCTCATAGGTTTGCGAAGGTTCTGCCACTTTCGATAGCGGCACTTGCTTAGTATTGCGCTGACGCTTCGACTTAGTGATATCACCCAATTCCATGATGTCTTTAATATTGCGCTTCAAGGCCTGAGGCTCAATACCCATCTCTGCGTTATACGCTTTTTGCTTCTCACGACGACGGTCAGTTTCGTCCATCGCTTTCTTCATCGACTTAGTGATCGAATCCGCGTACAGAATCGCTTTACCCTCGATGTTACGAGCCGCACGACCAATGGTCTGAATCAGCGAGCGTTCGGAGCGCAAGAAACCTTCTTTATCCGCATCCAGAATTGCTACCAGTGAAACTTCTGGCATGTCCAAACCTTCTCGTAACAAGTTGATGCCTACCAGTACATCAAACTCACCTAAACGAAGGTCGCGAATGATTTCAACACGTTCTACCGTATCAATATCTGAGTGAAGGTAACGAACTCTCACATCGTGCTCATGTAGGTATTCGGTCAAGTCTTCCGCCATGCGCTTGGTTAACGTCGTTACCAGAACACGCTCATCTTTCGCCGCTCGAATTCGAATTTCAGACAACAAATCATCAACCTGGGTCGCTACCGGGCGTACTTCCAACTCTGGGTCAAGCAGACCTGTCGGACGTACCACCTGATCAGCAATTTCATCGGCTGATTTTTCAAGCTCGTAGTTACCCGGTGTCGCCGAGACAAATATCGTCTGCGGAGAAATCGCTTCAAACTCTTCGAACTTCATCGGACGGTTATCCAATGCAGAAGGCAGGCGGAAACCAAACTCCACCAGCGTCTCTTTACGTGAACGGTCACCTTTGTACATGGCACCAATTTGCGGAACTGTCACGTGGGACTCATCGATGATCAGCAAACCATCGTGAGGCAAATAATCAAACAGTGTCGGTGGTGGCTCACCCTCCGCTCGTCCACTCAAGTAACGAGAGTAGTTTTCGATACCTGAACAGAAGCCCAATTCGTTCATCATTTCAATATCGAACTGAGTTCGTTGGCTGATGCGTTGTTCTTCTAGAAGCTTGTTGTTATCCAGAAGCTGCTTCTTACGTACTTCAAGCTCGTCTTTAATGCTTTCAATGGCATCAAGAATACGCTCACGTGGCGTAACATAGTGCGTCTTCGGGTAAATAGTATAACGTGGCAAGTCGCGCTGCTTGACCACACCAGTCAATGGGTCGAATACGCTGATGCAATCAACTTCATCGTCAAACATCTCTACGCGCACAGCATCTTGGTCTGATTCGGCTGGGAAGATGTCAATCACTTCACCTCGAACACGGAACTGGCCACGTTCAAATGCGACGTCATTGCGCGAGTATTGCAACTCTGCAAGACGACGTAGCATATCGCGCTGATCAATCACATCACCGCGACGTAAGTGCAACATCATTTGTAGATACGATTCGGGGTCACCCAAACCATAGATAGCCGATACCGACGCGACAATAATGGCATCTTTACGTTCTAGTAGTGCTTTTGTAGCGGACAAACGCATTTGTTCAATATGCGCGTTAACTGAAGCGTCTTTCTCTATAAAGGTATCCGTGGTCGGAACGTACGCTTCTGGCTGGTAGTAGTCGTAGTACGACACAAAGTATTCCACCGCGTTATTGGGGAAGAAAGACTTCATTTCGCCGTACAATTGAGCAGCTAAGGTTTTGTTAGGGGCAAGAAGAATCGCTGGTCGCTGTGCTTCTGCGATAACATTTGCCAATGTGAATGTTTTACCAGAGCCAGTTACGCCCAATAATGTCTGATGGGCAAGACCTGCATCTAACCCTTCTAACAACTGCTTAATCGCGGTTGGCTGATCACCGGATGGTTGATATTCAGAGACCAGTTCATAAACTTTACTCATACCCTTCCTTATATTTACTGCACTTTGGCTGTATATATATACACCTTGTTAGATGAAATCTACGTCTATTTTAGATTTATAGCTCATTGTAATTAATTTTTGCGCTTTCTTTACTTTGATCTAGCCTTACTCAGGCGACTCTGTTATAGTCTTTCGCCCTAGTTGATGAACGTCCCCAAATCATCACAATTTAGTTTCCACAACTTTTCCCCAGAAACACCCAATATTATCCTTTATCCCCAAAAGACCAAATCTTATCCACTTTAAGCAATTTTGCGTCGATTTAAATAAATCACTGTTTTATATGATTATTCAGTGCATATTTTTGATTAAAAATTCAAAACAAATCAGCACTGTTGCATATAAAAGATCTTTACTCAGATCTCATCAACATACTTATCCACAATTTTGGTGGATAACTAACTCCAGCCCTTTACTGATAAGGCATACAAAAAAGTAAAGAAAAAAAAGCACTATTTTTTGCTAGAAATGTGTATTTTTGGTGTTGACAGAAATATAGGTGCTCGGTAAGATTCGACCCGCTTTCAAGCAAAGCAATTCCTCCTTAGCTCAGTCGGTAGAGCGACGGACTGTTAATCCGCAGGTCGCTGGTTCGAATCCAGCAGGAGGAGCCAAATTCCCGAAAAGCCCAGTTGAAAGACTGGGCTTTTTTCGTATCTGCCCTTCTTGAACGTTAACATCAAGATAAGCGCTGTATCGTTTCATCAATACGTCTCTTTGTAAGTCCGGCTGCCTTAAGCTCTTTCGTCAGCAGTTTGTACTATCAATTCGCCCACAAGTTCACTGTATCCACAATAAATTTGCATCTCTCAAGGCAATTTAAATACATAAGCCATTGAATTTTAGATTAATGCAAATTAATCATTCAAAAAATGAAAAGCATTCATTTTACTCATAGATAGTAAATCCATACGATTGACAGGGTTAAGAATGGTTCCGTCCTACTCGTCGCCTCCATTCTATTTATCAATAATTTAGGGATTTACTAATGACTATTCCGACGACTGATATGCTAGACGCATGGACTGGATTCACCGCTGGTGAGTGGCAAAACTCTGTCAACACTCGTGACTTCATCCAAAAAAACTACACACCCTATGAGGGAGACGAGTCCTTCTTAGCCGAGGTTAGCGAATCCACTTCAGCATTATGGAACCAAGTGCTTGAAGGTATTAAACAAGAAAGCCGCACACACGCTCCTGTTGATTTCGATACCGATCTGCCATCAACGATTACTTCTCACGATGCGGGTTACATCAACAAAGCTCTGGAAAAGATCGTGGGCTTACAAACCGATCAGCCTCTAAAACGTGCAATCATCGCTAATGGTGGTATTCGCATGGTGAAAAACTCGTGCGAAGTTTATGGCCGCGAGTTGGATCCAACGGTTGAAAAGATCTTCACTGAATACCGTAAAACTCACAACAAAGCGTGTTTCGATCTTTACACCAAAGAAATCCTAGCGTGTCGTAAATCAGGCATCATCACTGGCCTTCCTGATGCCTATGGTCGTGGTCGTATTATTGGTGACTACCGTCGTATCGCCCTTTACGGTATCGACTTCTTAAAAGCGGACAAAAAAGAGCAATACAACTCGACACAAACTTTCCTAGAGCGCGGTGGCGATCTTGAGAAAACGCTTCGTCTACGTGAAGAAATTGCAGACCAAGTTCAAGCACTTGAAGACATTCGTCAAATGGGTTTGAAATACGGCATTGATATGTCGCTACCTTCAAAAACAGCGCAAGAAGCGATTCAATTTACCTACTTTGGTTACTTGGCCGCAGTTAAATCACAAAATGGCGCAGCAATGTCATTGGGTCGTACATCGACTTTCCTAGATGTTTACCTAGAACGTGATATCGCAAATGGCTTGATTGATGAATCACAAGCGCAAGAGATGATCGACCACTTCATCATGAAACTGCGCATGGTTCGCTTCCTTCGTACACCAGAATACGATTCATTGTTCTCTGGCGACCCTATCTGGGCAACAGAAGCGATGGCTGGTATGGGGGTTGATGGCCGTACGCTAGTATCTAAGACGACATTCCGATACTTACATACGCTACATACTATGGGTCCTGCTCCTGAACCAAACATGACGATTCTTTGGTCAGAGCAATTACCTGAAGCGTTCAAGCAATACGCGGCAAAAGTGTCAATTGATACCTCTTCTGTTCAATACGAAAACGACGATCTAATGCGTCCTGATTTCGACAATGACGACTACGCGATTGCATGTTGTGTGAGCCCACAGATTGTTGGTCAGCATATGCAGTTCTTTGGTGCACGTGCCAACCTTGCAAAAGCGCTGCTTTACACTATCAATGGTGGTATCGACGAAAAATCGAAAGCGCAAGTGGGTCCGGTAGTGGACAAAGTTCAAGATGAAATTCTCGACTTTGACGCTTTGATGCCACGCTTCGACAACATGTTGGAATGGCTTGCAACACAATACGTCACAGCGTTGAACATCATCCATTACTCACATGACCGTTACAGCTACGAAGCATCGCTGATGGCATTAATGGATCGCGACGTGCACCGCACTATGGCGTGTGGTATTGCTGGTCTGTCTGTTGTCGCTGACTCTTTGGCGGCAATTAAATACGCGACCGTGAAGCCTGTTCGTGATGAAGATGGCATCGCCGTTGATTTTGAAATCGAAGGTGATTATCCAAAATTTGGTAACAACGATGTCCGTGTTGATGACATCGCTTGTGATCTGGTTGAGCGCTTCATGAAGAAAATTCAGAAGATGCACACCTACCGCGAAGCAGTGCCAACTCAATCGATCCTAACGATCACATCTAACGTGGTTTACGGCAAAAAAACGGGTAATACACCAGATGGCCGTCGCGCAGGTATGCCTTTTGGCCCGGGTGCAAACCCAATGCACGGTCGTGATGAAAAAGGGGCGGTTGCGTCTTTGGCATCGGTATCTAAACTGCCGTTTGCTTACGCGAAAGATGGTATTTCTTACACCTTCTCAATTGTGCCTAACGCACTGGGTAAAGATGAATTAAGTCAGAAGAAAAACCTAGCCGCCCTAATGGATGGTTACTTCCATCACGAAGCAAGCAACGAGGGGATTGCAGTTGAAGGTGGTCAACACCTTAACGTCAACGTTCTGAACCGAGAGATGTTATTGGATGCGGTTGAACATCCAGAGAAATACCCTCAGTTGACGATTCGAGTGTCTGGTTACGCGGTACGTTTTAACTCGCTAACTCGAGAGCAACAACAAGACGTGATCAGCCGAACTTTCACAGAAAAACTGTAATCGCGAGATTGTAAAATAATCAAAGCTCATGCCTCTAACTCATTAGGGGTATGAGCTTTTGTCGTTTCTGGCGAACCATACGAAGTGATACCAAAACCATCAACAACGCGTGCGTTAAATCAGTGGCGGTAATTGCGTTTTTCTTTGTTAACAATCATTCACCAAACTTTTCAATTTCTTATTAATTCATCTGCTCACATCACATACACGTATAATTTTCCATCGGGTGCATAAAACCACACCGTTCTCTGGTTGTTATTGGTGTCACAAAACACGATAATATTGGGATCGGATTTTAAGAACGTAATAACTATGACCGAATATATTATGTTGTTGGTCGGCACTGTGCTGGTGAACAACTTTGTACTGGTGAAGTTTTTAGGCTTGTGTCCTTTTATGGGCGTGTCTAAAAAACTGGAAACAGCAATTGGCATGGGCTTAGCTACAACTTTTGTACTAACGCTCGCGTCTGTGTGTGCATACTTGGTGGAAAGCTATGTTTTGCGTCCACTGGGCATCGAATATTTACGAACCATGAGCTTTATTTTGGTGATCGCTGTTGTTGTACAGTTCACCGAAATGGTCGTGCACAAAACCAGCCCGACGCTTTATCGTCTGTTGGGCATCTTCCTACCTCTGATCACAACGAACTGTGCGGTTCTGGGTGTTGCTCTGCTTAACATCAACGAGAACCACAACTTTATCGAATCGATCATTTACGGTTTTGGCGCAGCGGTTGGCTTCTCTTTGGTACTGATCCTATTTGCGTCAATGCGTGAACGTATTGCTGCAGCTGATGTACCTGTGCCATTTAAAGGCGCATCGATTGCGATGATCACCGCAGGCCTTATGTCTCTTGCCTTTATGGGCTTTACTGGTTTGGTGAAGTAAACGATGAGTACGATTTTAATTGCGATCATCGCTCTTGCTGCCCTCGCCGCTGTCTTCGGGGCCATACTCGGTTTTGCATCGATTCGCTTCAAAGTCGAAGCGGATCCAATTGTCGATCAAATCGACTCTATTCTCCCGCAAACTCAGTGTGGTCAGTGCGGCTACCCAGGTTGTCGTCCATACGCTGAAGCGATCGCTAACGGCGACAAAATCAATAAATGTCCTCCAGGTGGTCAAGCGACGATCGAGAAACTAGCAGATCTGATGGGCGTTGAAGCGGAAGAGTCGGCACACGATCTCGACAGCAAAGTCAAAACCGTTGCTTTCATCCATGAAGACATGTGTATCGGTTGTACCAAATGTATTCAAGCGTGCCCTGTCGATGCGATTGTTGGTGGTACTAAAGCCCTTCATACCGTGATCAAAGACGAATGTACCGGTTGTGACTTGTGCGTTGCTCCTTGTCCAACTGACTGTATTGAAATGATTCCTGTGGAAACCACCACAGAGAGCTGGAAATGGAAACTTAACGCCATTCCAGTCGTTAACATTACGGATGCTGCCAATGCAGCGAACGTGACTGATTCAATTAAATAAGGTTTCGTATGTTGTCTTTGATTGAACAAATTCGTACTGGTTCGCTATGGGATTTCCCAGGCGGCGTGCATCCGGCAGAAAACAAAAAGCAATCCAACAAAACTGAATTGGTTCATGCAGCCATTCCGTCGGAAATCGTCCTACCTCTGAAACAACACATCGGCAAAGCAGGTAATCTATTGATTGCTGTTGGTGACACAGTGTTGAAAGGTCAACAGCTAACGGCGTCAGACAGTGGTTTTACCGTTCCTGTTCATGCTCCAACTTCTGGGCAAGTAACAGCTATCGAGCCACGAACCGTAGCTCACCCATCGGGGTTAAGTGAACTGTGCGCAGTTATTACACCTGATGGTAATGATACTTGGTGTGAGAAAACGCCGGTTGCCGATTACGCTCAAGAATCTGCAGATGCGTTAATCGATGTGATTCGCCTTGCTGGTATCTCTGGCATGGGTGGCGCAGGCTTCCCAACCGCTAAGAAGATCCAATCGGGTATTGCACGTACCGAAATTCTTATCGTTAACGCGGCTGAATGTGAACCTTACATCACCGCCGATGACAAACTCATGCAGGAACATGCGGACGAACTGATCCAAGGTATCGAGATCGTCGAGCATATCCTTAAGCCAAAACTGACCATCATTGGTATTGAAGATAACAAGCCAGCAGCAATCAAAGCGCTGGAACTAGCGGCGATGAACAAAGACATCGTGATCCGCGTTATCCCAACCAAGTACCCTTCTGGTGGTGAGAAGCAGCTCATCAAGATTTTGACCAACAAAGAAGTTCCTAGCGGCGCTATCCCTGCGGATATTGGCATCCTGGTTCAAAACGTTGGTTCTCTCTACTCAATTAAACGTGCAGTGATCGATGGCGAACCTGTGGTAAATCGCATCGTGACTCTAACGGGTAAAACCTTCAAGCAACCACGTAACGTTTGGACGCTACTTGGTACGCCAGTACAAGCACTGTTAGACGAGTTTGGCTACAAAGCAGATAAGAAACTGCAGCGCCTGATCATGGGTGGTCCAATGATGGGCTTTACCCTCCCCCACGCTCAGGTTCCTATCACTAAAACGGCAAACTGTATTCTGGCACCGAAGCGTCGAGAGATCGCTTCCGACCAATACGAAATGCAATGTATCCGTTGTAGCCAATGTGCGGAAGCGTGCCCTGCATCGCTATTGCCACAGCAGCTTCAGTGGTATGCAAAAAGCCAAGAATACGAAAAGCTCGAAGAGCTGAACTTAAAAGACTGTATTGAATGTGGCGCGTGCGCGTTTGTGTGCCCAAGTGAAATTCCACTGGTTCAATACTATCGTCAAGCGAAAGCTGAAATCCGTACGCGCGCTCAAGAAGCGGCAGCAGCTGAACGAGCTAAGCTGCGCTTTGAAGAGAAGAAAGCGCGTATGGAACGCGAAAAAGCAGAACGTGAAAATCGCTTTAAGAAAGCCGCGGATGATCGTCGTAAAGACATGAAAGCCTCTGGCGGTGACGATGCGATTGCCGCAGCCATCGCTCGCGTGAAAGCACAAAAAGAGAATACCGAAGCGAAAGCCGAGCCAGCAGTGAAACCAGCGGTTGCAGCCGCGATTGCCAAAGCAAAAGCGAAACAAGCTGCAGCGGCTCAATCTGGAGCAGCCGAGCCTGATAACTCAGAAATGGCGAAATTGCGTGAAGAACGCAAACGTCTCGCTCGTGAACGTAAGGCAGAAAAAGAACAAAGCAAAGCACCTGTAGACAATGCCGACGATAAGAAGTCAGCTGTTGCTGCAGCGATTGCCCGAGCTAAAGCGAAAAAAGCACAACAAGAAGATTCAACCGAATCTATAGATTCAGAAACGTCTGCACAGCAAGCCGGTGATCCGAAGAAAGCCGCTGTTGCCGCTGCCATTGCTCGTGCAAAAGCGCGCAAAGCTCAGCAAGAAGACTCTACGGAATCTGCAGAAGCGGAAACACCAGCAGAGCAAGCTGAAGATCCAAAGAAAGCTGCTGTTGCCGCTGCCATTGCTCGCGCTAAGGCACGCAAAGCTAAGCAAGAAGACTCTACGGAATCTGCAGAAACGGAAACACCAGCAGAACAAGCGGAAGATCCGAAGAAAGCTGCTGTTGCTGCTGCCATTGATCGTGCTAAAGCGCGTAAAGCTCAACAAGAAGGCTCTACTGAATCTGCAGAAGCGGAAACACCTGCTGAACAAGCTGAAGATCCAAAGAAAGCCGCTGTTGCTGCTGCCATTGCTCGTGCCAAAGCATGTAAAGCTCAGCAAGAATCGCAAACAGAATCTGTTGAAGCGGAAGCTCCTTCTGAAGAACTAGAAGTCGCCCCAAAGAAAGCCGCTGTTGCCGCAGCTATTGCTCGTGCTAAAGCACGTAAAGCGCAGCAAGAGGCACAAACAGAATCTGTTGAAGCAGAAGCTCCTTCTGAAGAAACAGAAGTGGATCCTAAGAAAGCCGCGGTTGCCGCAGCCATTGTTCGTGCCAAAGCACGTAAAGCGCAGCAAGAGGCTCAAACAGAATCTGTTGAAGAAACGCCTTCTGAAGAACCAGAAGAGGATCCGAAGAAAGCCGCTGTTGCCGCTGCCATTGCTCGCGCTAAAGCACGTAAAGCTCAGCAAGAAGCGAATAAGAACAATACTGAGGAGAACGAGTAATGTCGTTTTTTATTGCCAGTTCACCACACGCTCACAGCCGTCGCAGCACGCCTGATTTGATGAAATGGGTAGCCCTGTGCGCTATTCCTGGCTTAGTGGCTCAAACCTACTTCTTTGGTTGGGGCACCATTATTCAACTTGTGTTCGCTATCGCGGTCGCAGTGTCACTTGAAGCATTAGTCATGCTTGTGCGTAAGCGTTCTCCAATGCGTGCGCTGCGTGATAACAGTGCCATCGTGACAGCATGGTTATTGGCTGTGGCAATCCCACCATGGTCCCCTTGGTGGATCATGGTTATCGGTTTGATTTTTGCCATCGTTATTGCAAAGCACTTATACGGTGGTATTGGTCAAAACCTATTTAACCCAGCGATGGTCGCTTACGTTGTGTTACTTATCTCCTTCCCTGTCCAAATGACAAGTTGGAGCGCGCCTGTTTCATTGATGTCTGAGCACGTGACTTTTGCAGATGCGTTGTCTCTGATCTTCACTGGTTATGATTTTGATGGCTTGTCACTACAACAAGTTCGCGCTGGAGTGGATGGCGTGACAATGGCAACCCCATTAGACGCATTTAAAACCGGTATCCACACTGGTGCGACACCAAGTGAAGTGCTATCACAACCTATGTTTGGTGGTCTTGCTGGTATCGGTTGGCAATGGGTAAACCTTGCTTACTTAGTCGGTGGACTGGTTATGATCAAAAAGCGCATCATCCAATGGTACATTCCTGTTGGCTTCCTAGGCAGTTTGGCGCTGTTTAGCGCAGTATTTAGCTTAATCACGCCAGGAGAAACTGCTTCACCAATCTTCCACCTACTTTCGGGTGCTACGATGTTGGGCGCATTCTTTATCGCAACTGATCCTGTATCAGCATCCACTACCGTGAAAGGTCGTTTGATTTTTGGTGCGCTGATTGGTGCATTGGTATTTATTATTCGTAGTTGGGGCGGTTTCCCAGATGGCGTTGCCTTTGCCGTTCTGCTTGCCAATATGTGTGTACCGTTGATCGACTACTACACCAAACCAAGAACTTACGGTCACTGAGGTAAACATGTTAACCGCTATTAGAAAAAATGGTCTGACACTTGCGATCTTCGCTTGTGCTACAACCGGTCTTGTGGCACTGACTCAGTACCTAACAAAAGATCAAATTAAACTTCAGGAACAAAAGCAATTGCTGTCGGTTCTTAACCAAGTGATTCCGGAAGAAATGCATGACAACAATCTTGTTACAGCGTGTACGATGGTGTCAGCACCCGATCTAGGTACGGTTCGAGCGATGCCAACTTACATCGCAACTAAAGATGGTCAACCAACGGCAATGGCGATTGAATCCATCGCTCCAGATGGCTACAACGGTGAAATCAAAATCATCACTGGCATCGATAACCAAGGCAAGATCCTTGGTACTCGTATCCTAAGCCATCAAGAAACACCGGGGTTGGGCGATAAAATCGATTTACGTGTTACCGACTGGATTTTGAGTTTCACGGGTAAACAAGTGACAGAAAGTAACTGGAATTCTTGGCGCGTTCGTAAAGATGGTGGCGATTTCGATCAGTTCACTGGTGCTACGATTACCCCTCGCGCGGTAGTGAAAGCGGTAAGAAACACGGTAAACTATGTTAATAAATCTCGTGATGAGATTCTGAACCAGCCCCTAGACTGCGCAGGAGGCAACCATGAGTGAAAATAAACTGCTAATGAAAAACGGCATGTGGAGTAATAACCCAGCCCTAGTGCAACTTCTGGGTTTGTGTCCTCTACTTGCGGTTTCTTCCACCATTACCAACGCGCTTGGTTTGGGTATTGCGACTTTGTTGGTGCTTGTCGGTTCGAACGTGACGGTTTCACTGATTCGTAACTACGTACCAAAAGAAATCCGTATTCCCGTTTTCGTTATGATCATTGCTTCTTTGGTAACTTGCGTTCAACTGCTCATGAATGCTTATGCCTACGGCTTGTATCTATCTCTTGGTATTTTCATTCCTCTGATCGTAACCAACTGTATTATCATTGGTCGTGCGGAAGCTTACGCATCTAAAAATGATCCACTGCCAGCAGCACTAGATGGTTTTTGGATGGGTCTGGGAATGACAACTGTACTGGTTGTACTTGGCGCAATGCGTGAACTTATCGGTAATGGCACCCTGTTTGATGGTGCAGACCTACTCCTTGGCGATTGGGCTGCAGCACTGCGCATTCAAGTATTCCACTTCGATAGCAGCTTCCTACTTGCATTATTACCACCAGGCGCTTTCATCGGGGTAGGACTTTTGATAGCGTTGAAAAATGTTATCGATAGCTCAATTCAGGCACGTCAGCCAAAAGAAGAAAAACCAGCCATTGAGCGTGCTCGCGTAACTAACGCATAATGTAAAAATTCTAAAATCAAGGCTCTACCACTCGTAGGGCCTTTTTCATAAACCGCAAAGACGGGTTTGGAAGTCAGCAATGAACAAAGTCAAAAGAATTGAAATTCTCGAACGATTAAGAGAAAACAATCCTAATCCTCAAACGGAGCTCAATTGGAGCACTCCGTTTGAACTCCTTATCGCCGTACTGCTTTCTGCGCAAGCGACAGACATAAGTGTGAACAAAGCAACAGATAAACTCTACCCAGTTGCCAACACACCGCAGGGCATTCTTGATTTGGGCGTCGATGGTTTAAAGGAATACATCAAAACCATCGGTCTGTTTAACTCAAAAGCCGAAAACACCATTAAGACTTGTAAGATCCTGCTCGAAAAACACAACGGTGAAGTGCCAGAAGATCGCGCAGCGCTTGAAGCGTTACCCGGTGTGGGTCGTAAAACAGCTAACGTTGTACTGAACACCGCATTCGGTTGGCCAACAATTGCAGTGGACACGCACATCTATCGTGTTTCTAACCGTACAAAGTTTGCGATGGGTAAAACCGTCGACGACGTAGAAGAAAAACTGCTAAAAGTGGTGCCAAAAGAGTTTAAGCTTGATGTACACCACTGGCTGATCCTTCATGGTCGTTACACATGTGTGGCAAGAAAGCCGCGCTGTGGTAGCTGCATCATTGAAGATCTATGTGAATATAAAGAAAAAGTGTACCCAGACGAATAAACCCGTCTGAAACAATCGCTAGGAGCAAATAATGTCAAACGGTCGAATTCTTCACACCATGCTACGCGTGGGTGATCTAGACAAATCTATCAAGTTCTACACTGAAGTAATGGGCATGCAGCTACTTCGTACCAATGAAAACAAAGAGTACGAGTACACGCTGGCATTCCTAGGCTACGGTGATGAGTCTCAAGGTGCCGTCATTGAGCTAACTTACAACTGGGGTACAACCGAGTACGACTTAGGCTCTGCATTTGGCCATATCGCAATTGGCGTAGACGATATCTACTCAACTTGCGACGCAATCAAAGCAGCTGGTGGCAATGTCACTCGTGAAGCAGGCCCAGTAAAAGGCGGTACAACGCACATCGCTTTCGTGAAAGACCCTGATGGCTACATGATTGAGTTGATTCAAAACAAACAAGCGTCAGCAGGACTAGAAGGCTAACAAGCTCTTTTATTGAAACACGCGATGTTTTTGCAGGCAGGTCTGAGACCTGCCTTTCTTTTATCAACAAACCACTTTACTTGATAATAATTATCGTTTAGATTTGTCCACAACATCGATATGTGGGACACGATAATGATCAGTGAATGGGAAAAACACACACTTCTAGCCGATACTGCACTTCAACTAGATGACCCTGTTCGCAGCATTCTTCATTACCAGCAAGCCCTTAGCCTGAGTGAAGATATTAGCGAATGCGTGGAAATAGAAGCCGACGAGAGATTATTGATTTCGGTGATTTCATGCCATAACCTCGCCCAATTCTGGCGTTGGGCTGGTGATACCGAATATGAACTCAAATACCTTCAACTGGCTTCAGAAAAAGTACTCACTCTGATTCCTCAATGCCCAAACAAAGATTGTGCAAGTTTTATTGATTCCATTGGCTGTTGCACAAAAGCCTTGATTGATTTTATGAAACGCCACCCCAACCCTGCAATCGCAAAACAAGTCGAGAAAATCGATACCGCGACCAATTGTGAAATCATTGCTAAGTTCCGCCTAAACTAAAACACATGACTCAAAGCTAAGCGGCAACGAATAAAATAAACAACGTCAAACGGATACAAAAACGCCAGAGTCAAACTCTGGCGTTTTTATTGGTGAACTTCAGTTAGACTTGAGTGCGTCCCAGCGAAATTACTACGCGACGGTTTTTATCTTTACCAATTGGTGAGCCATTATCTGCAATTGGACGACGCTTGCCGTAACCTTGCACTTGAATGCGATCTCCAGATAGCCCTAGTGACTCAAAGTAAGTACGTAATGATTCAGCACGTCGCTCCGATAAGCTTTGACTTGCGCTCTTACCATCCGTTGAATCGGTGTAAGTCGCCACCAGCACCAAATCGATATCTTGATTATGACGAACATAATCCGCAATTTGCGACAAACGCTTCTTCGAGGCTTTAGTTAACTGATCGCCTTGGCGTTCATAGTGAAGAATCGTGAAGGCGATATCTTCGAAACTGTACTTCAGCAAGTTAGCAATACAGTTACTAAAAGCGTTGTATTTGCTTTGGAACAATACCGAGGACAACGCGACTTCAATACGCTGATCACGGCTCTGCCAATCTTGGTAACTAAACGTTGGGTAGCGCCCTTTTTCTAGCTCAGACAGAATACCCCAAGCGGTTTGCCCGCCAACATAACCATCAAACTGCTTGAAGAACTTCAGGTTAGTAATACGATCGGCATTCTCACCCGGACGCCAAGGTGGTGGCATAGAAATCAAACTAACGTTACGCGTTTCACCCATAGGGCGACGCATCTTTAGCTCAAAATCCAAGTTAATCTTTTTACTCGCACGAGACGAAAATACCGCGTCACCAAATCCAGGGATAGGGTGCACAAGCTGGCATTCCAATGGCGTGTTCATCACCATTTCCCATTGTGATTTCTGCGGTGTAGCAACATAACGCTTCCCCATCGACGCAAAACTGTTCGCGCTAAGCAAAGACATCACGATACCACTGGTTACTAGCCATTTATTCATCTAAGTACTTCTCTCAAACGGCAGTCTATTGCCGCTTACATGAATCAATTGAAAACATGCAGAACAATGCAAAAATCCCGCCAACATGGAATTTGCAAGGGGTTATAAGGAGTTAACACTCACTTTGGCAAGTGCATAAAATGGTAAATAACATCGCGAGAATAACAGGTGACCGGCTACCTTGTTTTTGGTTATAACCCTTACTGGGTAACGGAGGAATAGAATTCTACATTTCTCCGAAATTGCGGTTTTTCTCATCGGTAGAATCTGCAATAATGCAGCCTTCGTCACACAAATATAAGCCAACATGACAATAGAAAATGAAGCTCTGACCCTGAAAAAACGTTTTCGTGGTTATTTTCCAGTGGTAGTTGATGTTGAGACCGCAGGTTTCAATGCTCAAACTGATGCACTTTTAGAAATCTGCGCCGTTACCCTTAGCATGGATGAAAATGGCGATCTGCATCCTGCCTCGACCATTCATTTTCATATCGAACCTTTCGAAGGCGCGAACTTAGAAAAAGAAGCCCTTGAATTCAATGGTATTCGTGACCCATTCAGCCCTTTACGTGGAGCAGTTTCAGAACAGGAAGCACTCAAAGAAATCTACAAGCTGATCCGTAAAGAGCAAAAAGCGGCCGATTGTTCGCGCGCTATCATGGTGGCACACAACGCTGCTTTCGACTTAAGTTTTGTTAATGCAGCTAACGAGCGCTGCAAACTAAAAAGAGTCCCTTTCCATCCATTTGCCACTTTTGATACCGCAACATTAAGTGGGCTTGCTTATGGTCAAACTGTTCTCGCTAAAGCATGTAAAGCTGCAGGGATGGAATTCGACAATCGTGAGGCACATTCTGCCCTTTACGATACACAACAAACTGCAGAGTTATTCTGTGGCATCGTCAACAAATGGAAGGCCCTAGGCGGTTGGCCGCTTGTCGACGAAGAATAATAAATAAACACAACATATTAGGAAAAGTATGAATCCTGTCGTTATATCTGTGTGCGTCATGCTCGTGTTAGCATTGATGCGCGTAAACGTGGTAGTTGCCCTCACGTTTAGTGCCATCGTTGGTGGCCTTGTTGCAGGCATGAGCCTTGGGGATACGGTTGCCGCATTTGAAAGTGGCCTAGGTGGCGGTGCGACTATC
Organism: Vibrio sp. M260121; assembly: GCF_036533715.1. NCBI lineage: Bacteria > Pseudomonadati > Pseudomonadota > Gammaproteobacteria > Vibrionales > Vibrionaceae > Vibrio > Vibrio sp. M260121. Next base: position 63,190 of record NZ_JATABF010000027.1, read on the forward strand.
GCACTAAGCTACGCAATGCTAGGTACTTTCGCTGTTGCAATTTCTCGCTCTGGCATCACTGACCTTCTTGCAAAAAGCGTTATCAAGCGCCTAAATGGTAAAGAGAGCTCTGCGTCGACTACGGGTCTAAAATACGCAGTATTGGTTGCTCTTGTCCTTGTTACCATGTCATCTCAAAACGTGATTCCGGTACATATCGCCTTCATTCCAATTTTGATCCCACCACTTTTGGGCGTATTCGCTAAGCTGAAGCTGGACCGTCGTTTGGTTGCTTGTGTGCTTACCTTTGGTTTGATCACACCATACATGGTTCTACCTATTGGCTTCGGTGGTATCTTCCTAAACAACATCCTACTGAAGAACCTGCATGACAACGGTTTAACCGATGTGGTGGCAAGCCAAGTACCTACCGCAATGCTACTGCCTGGTGCGGGTATGATTTTTGGTCTTCTTACCGCGATTTTTGTTAGCTACCGTAAACCTCGTGAATACAAAGAAACAGAGCTAACTGTTGTTCATGAAACGGGTGAGAAGATTAATAAGCAACACATCATGGTTGCTGGTCTAGGCATTATCGCAGCACTAAGCATGCAGCTTTACACTGGTTCAATGATCATTGGTGCATTGGCTGGCTTCATGGTATTCACTTTCGGCGGCGTTATCGCGTGGAAAGAAACCCACGATGTGTTCACTAAAGGTGTACACATGATGGCAATGATTGGCTTCATCATGATTGCGGCGGCAGGTTTTGCTGCAGTAATGAAGCAAACTGGTGGTGTAGAAACGCTAGTTCAATCGCTATCAACCAGCATTGGTGACAATAAACCGCTTGCAGCGCTACTTATGCTAGTCGTTGGTCTGTTAGTTACTATGGGTATCGGTTCATCGTTCTCTACGATCCCAATCCTTGCAACTATCTATGTTCCGCTATCACTAGCATTCGGCTTCTCGCCAATGGCAACTATCGCCCTAGTTGGTACGGCAGCCGCTCTTGGTGATGCAGGCTCTCCTGCTTCAGACTCAACGTTAGGTCCAACATCTGGTCTAAACGCAGACGGTCAGCACGAACACATTTGGGAAACCGTAGTACCGACATTTATCCACTACAACATCCCTCTGATCATCTTCGGTTGGATTGCTGCAATGGTGCTGTAATCGCATCATCGGATGGATACAATTCGTTACGAAAAAGCCGCTCATTGAGCGGCTTTTTGTTGTCTGTTTTTTAGAAAATCGGTTTCAACTTACTGCGCTGGCATATTGTCGATAATACGTTCGCGAATGAGCTTCAACGTGTTTTCTGTCGACACATAATCTACTTCAATTGGGAAGTAAGCGTCGTTAATTTGCAGTACCAGACTCGGGTAAGATTTAGCACCTAAACTCTTAGCAAGACTCAGTTGGTCTTGGAAAACACCTTCCAGCAAAGTGCCATCCATATCGTTCTTAAACTGCTGAACGTTTAAGCCAATCTCTCGTGCTAGTTGCAAGTGCGTTGCTTCTTCATGAGGCGGCATCGCACGTAAGTAGTAAGCGTGTTGAATCGCTTCTAGCATTTGCTCATAAGAGTCTTGGAAGCCTGCGGCAATAACAGCGCGGCAAGACTGGTAAGTGCTGCGCACTGGCGTACACAACGTCCAGAAATCGTAGTTAAACTTGGTACCAAGCTGGCTTTCAATTTGCTTCCAAATCTGCTCAATTTTTTGCTGCATTTCCGGAGGCATTGGCAGATTAGTATCTGGCGCAAGCCCACCCACAACATACTCAAACTGAATCACACCCGGCAGTTGCTGCTTCAATTTTTCGATGGTTGGTTTGTAACCCCAACACCAGCTGCACATTGGATCATGTACGTAGTAAAGCTTCAAGTTCATTCCACTAACCTAAAAAAGAAAAAGGAGCCAATGCGGCTCCTTTGTATTCTATCGCCAAATGTAAGTATTTACGAATTACTCAGCGTCACCTTCAACGCGTGCTGCAGCTTCTTTGATAAGAGGCTGAAGTTCACCTTTTTGGAACATTTCCAAAATGATGTCACAACCACCGATCAGCTCGCCTTCAACCCATAGCTGTGGGAATGTTGGCCATTGAGCGTATTTTGGTAGCTCAGCGCGGATGTCTGGGTTTTGTAGAATGTCTACGTAAGCGAACTTCTCGCCACATGCCATTAGTGCTTGTGCAGCTTGAGAAGAAAAACCACAGCTAGGCAGTTTCGGTGATCCTTTCATGTACAGCAGGATTGTGTTTTCAGAGATCTGCTGTTTGATTTTATCGATAGTTTCCATCGCTTCCTCATTCATGGATGTGAACTTTAATTATTTGCCACATTCTACTCAATAACCACAGAATAAAAACCATATAATTAGTAAGCCTTTAGCCTTGGTATCTTAAAATATTTTCATATCGGGGTTTTAATAAAGTAAAAACTTGCTAAAATACTTTTCAAGTCAGTCGTATCGACTACATATAAATAAAAACACTGGAAGCAATCGAAAGGTAACCCTTTCATATCTATGGAGAATCGAGCAATGGCATTTGAACTACCAGCTCTTCCTTACGCGAAAGACGCACTAGAACCACACATCTCTGCAGAGACTCTAGATTTCCACCACGGTAAGCACCACAACACTTACGTTGTTAAGCTAAACGGTCTTATCCCTGGTACTGAGTTCGAAGGCAAAACACTAGAAGAAATCATCAAGACTTCTACTGGTGGCGTATTCAACAACGCAGCACAGATCTGGAACCACACGTTCTACTGGCACTGTCTAGCGCCAAACGCGGGCGGCGAACCAACTGGCGCAGTTGCTGAAGCAATCAACGCAGCATACGGTTCTTTCGAAGAATTCAAAGCGAAGTTCACTGACGCAGCAATCAACAACTTCGGTTCTTCATGGACTTGGCTAGTTAAGAAAGCTGACGGTTCTCTAGAGATCGTTAACACGTCTAACGCAGCAACACCACTAACAGAAGAAGGTACTACTCCACTTCTAACTGTTGACCTGTGGGAACACGCTTACTACATCGATTACCGCAACGTACGTCCTGATTACATGAACGGCTTCTGGGCTCTTGTAAACTGGGACTTCGTAGCAGAGAACCTAGCGAAGTAATTTACTTCCCCCTAAGTTCAATTTAGTCATATTTCAAAGCTCGCATTATTGCGAGCTTTTTTATTGCTTCTACAACCAGTTTATTCAATTAATTCCCTCTTTTTCCTAAAGTTCTTTCCGTTGTTGCCGTTAAAAGTGCATCAAGCGAGGAACATCATGCAAATCCATACTTTAGACAAAGCAGCAATCATCAACGAACTTCAGTTCGGCAATGGTATTAACCATGCCGTACACGAAGGTCGTCGCGCTGATTTCTCGCTGATTCTGTCTATGTTCTCTAATGATGTTCGCGATGTGGTTCCGGTTGAAGAAGTCCAAGAAGTCATCACCAGTGACGACATTCTTCGCCAGCAATTCGGGCTGTCTCAGCCTCAAGCGCTTCGCTCTGATAGCAGCAGCTATGAACTTGCAGCGGAACAAGCAAAACAGTTCCATGACGCAGGCTTACCATCTGCGAAGTTGAGCCATTACCTAAAACCAGACGCGCTAACTTACCTCCCTGAAGACACTTTCAATCTGCCAGAAGAGGTTTACCACAACCTTTCCGGGCATGAGCGTCGTAGCTTAGGAGAGCGTAATAAGCAGTTGATCCCTGAAGCGGGCTTGTACAACCAACTCGTGACGGCTCAACGTCAGTACCAAATTCAAACGCAAGCTTAGAGATCAGCTTTTTCTCCAACGGCTTACATTCTCGACACGTCAGAAATGTGACGCCTTACAAATTCCAAAACAATTGTTGTTGCTCGAAAGCGTTAGTTTGAAGCTTTTCACACTGAGCTCAAATAAATTCGTCCATGCTATTAGCACAAACCACTGATGTATTGTTTAACACAAGAAATTACAGTGAAGGTGCTATGGATATCAAAGAATCAATCATTCTCGTCACGTCTGCAGGCTCTGTCTTAGGCAGGACTTGCTCTAACCACTTCGCCCATCTTGGCGCGACGTTGGTGCTCTGTGACCAGAACCCTAGTGCCTTAAAGGCAAGCTACGAACAAATCAGCGCCTTCTCCGACAAGGTCTATGCGATGAATGTGTGCAGTGACAACACCACATCCATCAATCTGTTGTTTGACCAAATCGAATCACAGTTAGGGGCGACTCCAGACGTTATCGTAAATTGCTGGACGAGCTCACCAATGCCAAGCTTAATGGCGCCAGAGCCAATGAGCACCTATATCGATCACCTTTCCTCAGCAGCCCGATTCCTCTATACCTACGGACAAGTAAGTGCGGAGCGCTTCCGCTCAAAAGAAAAGAAAGGCGTTATCGTCAACGTTATCTCACACGATAATCATGAGGATCTGACGGGCGTAGAAAGCATGGCGGCTTTGGTATCCGGTTTTACTCATAGCTGGGCAAAAGAACTGACGCCATTCAATATTCGCGTGGGTGGTGTGATTCCTTCAGTTAATCACACCAGTGAAGATCTAGACGAAAGGCACTGGGCACAGATCCAAGACGAGTTAGTTAGAAACACAGCCTACATTGTTGCTAACGAATACTTCAGCGGCCGCGTTGTCACTACTGAAGTCTAATCCTCCCCCGACCTAGCTAAGACTACCTTGTTACCTTAAAGCGGATAAGTTAAGAAATAAAAAAGCCCCAGTCTTTCGACTGGGGCTTTGAGTTTCCCGATTGTAAGTTTCGTGCTAGCGAAAACCTACTTCATAACTAACGTCTTACTTATGCGTTAGCTTTTTCTTTCTTAGCTTTTGGTGCTGCTTCTTTCGCTACTTGGTCTGCTTTCTTCTTGATAACAGTTGTACCTTCGAAAGTTTCGCCTTCAACGAACGCTTTACCGTAGTAAGAAGCCATTAGTACTTCTTTTAGCTCAGTGATTAGAGGGTAACGTGGGTTAGCACCTGTACACTGGTCATCGAACGCTTCAACAGCTAGTTCGTCTAGTTTCGCTACGAAGTCAGCTTCAGAAACACCTGCAGCTTGGATAGACATTGGGATGTCTAGGTCGCCTTTCAGCTCGTCCAACCATGCTAGTAGACGTTCAATCTTCTGAGCAGTACGGTCACCTTCTTGGCTTAGGCCTAGGTGGTCAGCAACCTCAGCGTAACGACGACGTGCTTGTGGACGGTCGTATTGAGAGAACGCAGTTTGTTTAGTTGGGTTGTCGTTCGCGTTGTAACGTACAACGTTCGAGATTAGTAGTGCGTTCGCTAGACCGTGAGGTAGGTGGAACTCAGCACCAATCTTGTGCGCCATTGAGTGACAAACACCTAGGAATGCGTTTGCAAACGCGATACCAGCGATCGTTGCCGCGTTGTGTACTTTCTCACGAGCGATTGGGTCGTTTGCACCGTTCGCGTAGCTTGAAGGTAGGTACTCTTTAAGCATCTTAAGTGCTTGTAGAGCTTGACCGTCTGAGTACTCGTTCGCAAGAACAGATACGTAAGCTTCTAGAGCGTGAGTTACTGCATCGTAACCACCGAATGCTGTTAGAGACTTAGGCATGTTCATTACTAGGTTAGCATCAACGATAGCCATGTTTGGCGTGATTTCGTAGTCAGCTAGTGGGTACTTAGCACCAGTCTTGTCGTCTGTAACAACCGCGAATGGAGTAACTTCTGAACCAGTACCTGAAGTTGTAGTGATACATACAAGCTCAGCTTTCTTACCCATTTTAGGGAACTTGTAGATACGTTTACGGATGTCCATAAAGCGCATTGCTAGTTCAGCGAAGTGAGTTTCTGGGTGCTCGTACATTACCCACATGATCTTCGCAGCATCCATTGGTGAACCACCACCTAGAGCTAGGATTACGTCAGGTTGGAAGCTCTTCATTGCTTCTGCACCTTTCTCAACAACAGATAGTGTTGGATCCGCTTCTACGTCGAAGAATGTTTGAACTTCGATGCCTTGCTCTTTAAGCAGTTTAACTACTTCATCAGCGTAACCGTTGTTGAATAGGAAACGGTCAGTTACTAGGAATGCGCGTTTCTTACCTTCTAGGTCGCTCATTGCGATTGGAAGGCTACCACGACGGAAGTAGATAGACTTAGGTAGTTTGTGCCACAACATGTTTTCAGCTCGCTTAGCTACAGTTTTCTTGTTGATAAGGTGCTTAGGACCTACGTTCTCAGAGATAGAGTTACCACCCCATGAACCACAACCTAGAGTTAGAGAAGGTGCTACGTTGAAGTTGTAAAGGTCACCGATACCACCGTGAGTAGTCGGGATGTTTACAAGGATACGTGCAGTCTTCATCTTGTCACCGAAGTAACGGATGCGGTCTGCGTTTACGTCTTGGTTAGTGTAAAGACCAGATGTGTGACCGATACCACCGATTTCAACCATTGTTACCGCTTGAGCAACTGCGTCTTCGAAGTTGTCAGCACGGAATAGACCTAGAGTTGGAGATAGTTTCTCGTGAGCGAACTCATCATCGTAAGAAACTTTACCTAGACCTTCACCTACAAGAACTTTAGTGTCAGCAGGAACTTTAACGCCAGCCATTTCAGCGATTGCTGGAGCAGGTTGACCTACGATTTTCGCGTTTAGCGCGCCGTCGATAAGAAGTACTTTACGTACTTTATCAGCATCAGCTTTAGATAGAACGTGAGCTTTGTGAGAAGCGAAACGCTCTTTCACTTCGTCGTACACTTCGCTAACTACGATTGCAGCTTGCTCAGAAGCACATACTACGCCGTTGTCGAAAGTTTTAGACATTAGGATAGAAGCAACAGCACGTTTGATGTCAGCTGTTTCATCGATAACTACAGGAACGTTACCTGCACCTACACCGATAGCTGGCTTACCAGAAGAGTAAGCTGCTTTAACCATGCCTGGACCACCAGTTGCAAGGATAAGAGCGATGCCGTCGTGCTTCATAAGAGCGTTAGAAAGCTCTACAGATGGTTGGTCGATCCAACCGATGATGTCTTTTGGAGCACCCGCTGCTACTGCTGCGTCTAGAACTAGTTTAGCTGCATCGTTAGTAGAGTTCTTCGCACGTGGGTGTGGCGAGAAGATGATGCCGTTACGAGTTTTTAGAGAAATTAGAGATTTGAAGATTGCAGTAGAAGTTGGGTTAGTCGTAGGAACGATACCACAGATGATACCTACAGGCTCTGCGATAGTCATCGTGCCTAGGTTGTCATCTTCTTCCAAGATGCCACATGTTTTTTCGTCTTTGTATTTGTTGTAGATGAATTCTGAAGCGAAGTGGTTTTTGATTACCTTATCTTCAACAATACCCATTCCAGATTCAGCAACTGCTTGTTGTGCTAGTGGAATACGAGCATGGTTAGCTGCAAGAGAAGCTGCGCGGAAGATTGCATCTACTTTCTCTTGAGAAAATGTTGCGAACTCTTCTTGTGCTGCTTTAACGCGTGCTACTAGAGCATCTAGTTCAGCTAAGTTAGTTACAGGCATGGTGGATCTCCTAAAATAATAAATATTAAAAACTTTTTAGTAAGGCTATTGTCTTTCGTTTCTACTGTTTATCAGCGACTTAACTAACAACCATCTTAGTAAATTGCTTTCAGGGCTGAGTATAATATTTCAGAGTGTGAAAAAAATTGACTTGGATCAGTTCTCACAACCGAAATACCCCCAAAGTAGTGGTTTACCACAACAAAACGACTTAAATCATTGATAAACAAATAAATTAAACTTCAATTTTAATTGAGCAAAAAAGAAGCAAACGAACTAAAAACTAAAAGAAACAACAACAATCTGTAAAAAAGTTTCATTTTTAGCCAACAAAATTACATGTGGACCCTAATTTTTGTGCTACTGAGAGTATATCGAATGCGTCATATCTCTCTACAAACCACCTTTCTTTTTGTGAAAAATGTGCGAATGTTAACGTTTGTGTAAATTAGTTCAGGTTGCCACCAATCTTCTACGTAACAATTCGTTTCCAGATTGTATACATTTTCTTCAATAATTAGTTTTTCTCACAAATACTAGGCCAAATACGTTAGTTTTTTTCATTTCTTCCGACCGCACTTTTGCCTTACATTACCGCCTAAAATTACCCCCTCTCTTTTTCACTATTGTGAACGTTTACGAGTAAGCAACATGCAGACTTTAGAGTTAGCTATTTTCCTACAGTTTTTCTTAGGTTTGGTCGCAGCAGTGAACCCTGTTGGTATCATGCCTGTGTTCGTATCACTGACCGGTCATATGACACCAGAAGAGAAAAACAAAACCGCCACGACAGCCAATGTTGCGGTTGCGGTCATTTTGATCATTTCTCTTTTTGCAGGTCAGTTGTTGCTAGATATGTTCAGCATTTCTCTGGATTCTTTCCGTGTTGCTGGCGGCTTGCTACTTCTTAGTATCGCGTTCTCGATGATGAGCGGTAAGTTGGGTGAAGATAAGCAGAACAAGCAAGAGAAATCAGAATACGTCAGCCGCGAACAAATCGGCGTAGTACCACTGGCGATGCCATTAATGGCAGGCCCTGGTGCCATCAGTTCAACCATCGTTTACGGTGCACGTTACCCAAGCGCACTTGATACCGTTGGTATTAGTGTCACCATCATGCTGTTTTGTTTCTGTTCTTGGTTGCTATTCCGCTCTGCACCTTTGATCGTACGCTTCCTTGGCCAGACAGGTATCAACGTGATCACACGTATTATGGGCCTGATCCTTGGCGCATTAGGTATTGAGTTCATTGCTAACGGCCTAAGAAACCTATTCCCTGGTTTAGCCTAACTTTCTCAACTTCTGGTATGATGTTGCAATCCGTTTCATTTTAACGCTGACAGTGCAACATCATGCCTCGCAAGTCTCTTAAGCATCATTTATACGTCATCATCTTCGGCACACACACTCGTGCCGGGCGCATTTTCGATATCGCGCTGATTATCGCGATCATCACTTCTCTTGTGGTTCTCATCTTAGAGTCCTTACCATCTGTGATGACAGAATGGTCACGAGAACTGCGTTATATTGAATACACCTTTACTGCCCTATTCACTATTGAGTACTTGTTAAGACTTTACTGTTCTCCTAAACCTAAGTCTTACGCCACCAGCTTTTATGGTGTCGTCGATTTGTTGGCTATTTTGCCAACGTATCTGGCGATCTTCTTCCCTGGCGCATCGTTTATGGGTGTCGTGCGATTGCTGCGTGTCATGCGCATCTTCCGAATCCTAAAACTTGTACGCTACCTGCAAGATTCGAACATCTTGTTACGCTCTCTGTTAATGGCGCGTCGTAAGATTCTTATCTTCTTTAGTACTGTGGGTATTCTGGTCACCATTTTCGGCGCGCTGATCTTCGTTATTGAAGGCCCAAACAATGGTTTTACGAGCATTCCGAAAAGCATCTACTGGGCGATTGTGACGATCACTACCGTGGGCTATGGTGACATGGTACCGCAAACGCATCTCGGAAAAGCCATCGCGTCATTAACCATGTTGCTTGGTTATTCAATACTAGCGGTTCCCACTGGCATTATTACCGCAGAATTGAGTAATGAGATGAATGCTCATAAAGAACTGGTGAAATGCCCGAACTGTAACCGCTCCGGCCATGACTCTGATGCGATGCACTGTAAGCATTGTGGTAGTGAGTTAGCGGATCCTGACAATCGCGTCGTGAGTGCAGACGAAGAAGATTAGAATCGGGAATCGGGAATCGGAGATATTTTGTCTTTCTGGGAATAGATTCTGTCAACGCGTTTTAGAATCTGGTTTCTTTAACTTACCTTCCAGCAGAGCGC